>DAOLDN010000608.1:0-2350 GCA_035327385.1 Verrucomicrobiota bacterium
CGCCGCCGCGCTCAACACGGACATGGGCGTGGTCACGACGATATTCCCGAAGCTCGATGGCGAAACCACCAACAGCACGCCCGAACTCTCCGCCGCCGATCTCGATCTGATGACACGATACGTGGCGCTGCTTGGAGTGGGAGCGCGACGCAATTTGACGGACGCCCAGGCGTTGCAGGGCGAGCAGTTGTTCGCCACCGCGTCGTGCGTCAAGTGCCACACGCCGACGCTCACCACGAGCGCCTATCATCCGATGGCCGAACTGCGCAGCCAGACGATTCATCCTTACACGGACCTGCTGCTGCACGACATGGGGCCGGGACTGGCGGACAACATGGGTGAAGGCGCGGCGACAGGTTCGGAGTGGCGCACGGCGCCGCTTTGGAACATCGGTTTGACTGCCGGCGTGAGCGGAGGCGAAGCCTATCTGCATGACGGACGCGCCCGCAGTCTCGAAGAAGCGATTCTCTGGCACGGGGGCGAAGCCGAGGCGGCGAAGGAAGCCTTCCGCACGATGTCCGCTGCCGACCGCGCCGCGCTCATCAAGTTTTTGAAATCATTATGAAGCCGCTCCAGGACAAAACTGATTATTCTGTTATGTTTCGACGCTCATTTCTTATGAAGAAAGCACTCGTTGCTGTTGTGACGTTATGGGTGGTTTGCTGTGCCAACGCCGCCGTGACGAACTTGTTTCCGAACGGAGACTTCGATTCTCCCGCCGGCGTCGCGACGCCGTGGATTGAAGTCTTCGGCGGCGGCGTGACCACTTACAGTTACCCGACCACCGGCGGCAATCCCGGCGGTTTCGGCATCATGACCAATTCGAGTGGCTGGGGCATCTGGGTGGGCCAGGCCAGTCCGACAGCAGGATACGCCATCGGTCCACTTGGGCTGGTTGCGGGGGGCACTTACGACTTTGTGATGGACATGAAGAACTTTTCGGGCACCGGCATCGGCAAACTCAAGATCGAATGTTGGGCGGGCGGAGTCCGAATCAATGAAGGCCCGGAAATCTCCGCCAGCGGGCAGTCCGGCTCCTGGGTCACTTACAAGTTCAACCGCACGCTTGTGGCCGGAACGACAGACATCATGATCGTGCCCATTGCCGGCACGGGGTCGGTGGTGGGTTACGACAACATCGGAGTGATTGTCACAAATCCTGAATCTCCGTTGACCGTGAGCATAACCAGTCCTTTGAACAACTCTGTGCAGAATTCGAGCTTCACGATCAATGCCACGGCCACGGTCAACCCCGGCTTGGTGACCAATGTCGCCTTTTACGACGGCGCGGTGTTGCTGGGCAACGACCCGAGTTCGCCGTTCAGTTTCAGCGTGATCGGCGCTGCGACAGGAGCGCATGCTTTGACGGCCGTGGCCCGATCCAGCGGCGGGAACAGCGTCACGTCATCCGTCGTCACCGTCACCGTGAGCAATCCGCCCGCTCCTGCTGGCTGGCAATTGGTCTGGGCGGATGAGTTCAATCAAGCCGACGGGACTCCGCCGGATTCCTCCAAGTGGTCTTTCGACATTGGGAACGGGGACGACGGATGGGGCAACAAAGAGTTGCAGTATTACACCAGTCGCGCCACGAACGTCTATGTGGCCGACGGAGTCCTGAACATCATCGCCCGGAAGGAAGTCCCGCAGTACGAAGGCTTCGACTACACGTCTGCCAAGTTGAAAACCCAGGGGAAATTCAGCAAGAAATACGGGCGATTCGAGTTTCGCGCCCGGGTGCCGCAGGGCAAAGGTTACTGGCCGGCGCTTTGGATGATGCCACAGGACTCGGTGTACGGTGGCTGGGCCGCTTCCGGAGAAATTGACGTGTTTGAAAACAAGGGACGCACCCCCGGAATCGTCAGCGGCGCGATTCATTACGGCGGCGCGTGGCCGAACAATACTTTCTCTTTCGCGGAATATGCTTTTCCCAATGGAGGCATGGCCACGGACTTCCACGTCTATTCGCTCGAGTGGAGCACCAATTCCCTGAAGTGGTATGTGGACGGCGTCTTGTTCCAAACTCGAACCAATTGGTACAGCACCGGCAATCCCTACCCCGCGCCCTTCAATCAGTTCTTCTATCTCATCATGAACCTGGCAGTTGGTGGAAATTTCGATGGCAATCCTGACGGCACCACTGTGTTTCCCGGCTTGATGCAGGTGGATTACGTTCGCGTTTATGATTTTGTGGCCACCGTTCCGGAAGTCCCGACGGGATTGAGAGTCAGCCCGGGCAACGCCAAAGTGTTTTTGAGCTGGGATGACACAAGCCCTCATGCAACTGGATATATCGTCAAGCGCGCAGCGAACAGCGGTGGCCCTTACACCCCGGTGGCAAGTTCTGTCGTTA
>DAOLDN010000609.1:0-2345 GCA_035327385.1 Verrucomicrobiota bacterium
TGCCACACCACAAACGCTGTTCCCAGCATGATGACGGTGCAACTGAGATACGTCGCCGCCGGCGAGTAATACAGCAACGTCGTCGCAAAAATCGGCCCAAGAATCCGCGCCAGACTGCCCGCGCTTTGCGCCACGCCGATGGTCGCGCCCTGTTCATGCGCCGGTGTGAGATTGGACAGCAGTCCGAACAGAGGAGGACGAGTCAGTCCCGTTCCCAATGCCAGCACGGCCAGCGCGGCCAGTTGCAGAATCCACGGAAAACCGCCGCTTCCTGTCAAGGCGCTCCAGGTCAGTTCGCCGCTGCCCTTGATGAACGGAAACGTCGCCAGACTCGCGCCGGTCAACACGAGGCTGACCGCGATCAATTTGGGTTCGCCCAGCCATTTGACCATGCGCCCGATCACGCCGCCCTGAACGAACGCGCTGATGATGCCGCAATAGGCGAACAGATACATGATCGTGGCCGCCGAAGCGTCGCCGCCGTCCAGTTGCAGCCCGAAGTTTGCCGCCACCAGCAACGCCAGCGTACTCTCGAAACAACTGAAACAAAACGTGGCGAAGAAGAACACGATGACCAGCAGGCCGACCTTCGGCTCCCGCAAGGTATGCGTCCACTGGGTCAGACGCGGACGACTGGCGGTGGGTTCAGAGGATGGTTTGCGGCTTTCGGCGAGAATGCACAGTGCCAGCAGGAAGTTCGCGGCGCATAACGCCGCCGCCGCCCAGCCCGGACCGCTGTTTCCGAAAAACTTCAGACTCACCCCGCCAATCACGGGTCCGAATATGAAACCCAGTCCGAACGCCATGCCGATCAGACCCATGCGTTTTGACCGGTGTTCGGGCGGCGTGATGTCCGCGATGTAAGCCTGCGCCACGGTGATGTTGCCGCCACAAATGCCCGCCACAACCCGCGCCGCCACCATCATCCACAACGCCGCCGTGTGATTTTCCATTCCGCACGCCAGCGCAAACAACACATACGACGCGGCGGCGCCGGCGGTGCTGAACAACAACACGGGACGCCGTCCCACGCGATCCGACAGTTTTCCCCAGATGGGCGAGAAGATGAATTGCATCGCCGAGAACGAGGCGATGATCACGCCGATGACAAATCCGTGCGCGCCGAAGTGTTTCCCGAACAACGGAGTCAGCGGGACGACGATGCCAAAGCCGATGAGATCAATGAAGACGGTCAGGAATATGACCAGCAACGAGGGCTTTCTCATGAATTGGAGCGGGCCAAAGCGCCCGCCGTCGGCACATGCGAATCAATCAGCATCAGCGGAGTCTATTGCCGGCGATGTCGCAGTCAAGGAACGAGCCGGAAACAACGGCAGTCGCCCTGGCGCGGACAGCGGATGTCACATTCAACGCAAACGCTCGACTTTGATTTTCGAGACGTCGTTGACCCCCAGTTCCAGCAGCGCCGCGTTGTCGTATATCTCAAGGTTCGGTTTGAGTCGCATGGCCCCTGCAGACTTGCGCTGTTTCTCCAGTTCTTGAATGGACAGCACGTCCAACGCGACCGGGTCCCTGCTGAACCGCAGTTCGTTCAACACCGCCGAATAGTGCAGCAGCCCGCGCTCGCCGCCTTCGTATTGGCAGACCAATGCGTCCACGATGTTCAGCGCCACCCGGTCGCTCAGGGACGGCAACGCGTAAATCTCAGGAATGGCGCGTGCAAGACGGCGGCGGTCGCCCTCAAAGCGCCGTGTATTGTCCACGCTGCCCAAAGCCAGACCGACCAGATTGCCCGAAACCCCGGCCTCGTTGTTGTTGAGCAACGGAGTCACGTTGATGATGCGCGTGATGTCGTGTGTCAGAAGTCTGGAGACGTAGGATTTGCGGCCTGTGTTTTCAGCCTTGCTTTCAAATTCCAGATCGCCCCACACAAGGTTGCCGATGAGCGGCGTGTCGTAAAACACCTCCGCATCGTAGCCAGCGCGCAGACTTCCTGCGCAACGGATTCCCAGCTTGCGCGCCAGGGCAAAGTAGCCGGCCAGACGCAGGTCCGTGTCGTACTTGTCCCACACCACGATGTTTTGAGGCGGCAGTCCCGCTTCCATCAGACCGCGTGCGACGGCTTCCACCACCGCAGGTCGTGTTCCGCTGTGCGGACCGGGAACTGAATTCACCTTGATGCCCACAACGTCCTGCGTCGTGACGAGGCTCAACCACGCCCCGGCAAGAGTCGCGCTTCCCGTCAGTTCGATGATGCCGCGATTGACCATCGTCTGGACAATTGCCTCGCGCGGACTGAACGCTTCCGTCGCCTGGTCATTCTGGACAATCACGACCCTGGTCTGCGGTCCGGTGCGGTCCGGTGTGATGGTTTGTGCCGGAGC
>DAOLDN010000610.1:0-2342 GCA_035327385.1 Verrucomicrobiota bacterium
CAATACATCCTCCGCCGCCGCGTGGACGCGCGGACGGATGGCGTCCCACGTCCATTTGTCGAGAAACTGTCGCCACGCGCGGTCCGCCATCCGGGCTGCGTCCGCCGGTTGACGGACCACGCGCACGCAAGCCTCGGCAAACGGAAGGGCCGCGTCCGCAAGAAATAGTTCCCGTCCGTTTCGCAATTCGTAGCCGTAAGCTCCCAGCGAGGTCGAGACGATGGGACACTTGGCGCTGAAACCCTGGGCGATTTTCAATCGCGTGCCCGCGCCGCGATGGATGGGAACGATCATCAACGACCACGTCGCCATTTCGGCAGCGGCGTCCTCCACCCAGCCCAGCGCGTCAATGTCCCGCCCCGAAGGTTTGAGAGGACCATCGGTGCCCTTGCCCATGAGACGCAATCGCGCGGCGGGTATGTGTTGCTTGATCCTGGGCCAGCATTGTTTTGCGAACCACTGGATGCCCTCGCTGTTGGGCAGGTAGTCAAACAGACCGATGAAACCGATGCGCGGTGGCATGGCCGGATTTCGCAACGGTTCACAGGCGGGTTTCTCGCTGCCGTTCGGGATGACGTGCAACGGAGCATGTACGCCGATGTTCCGGAGATATTGACGGTCGCCTTCACTGCAAACCGCGAGCGCTGAGAAGCGGTTGTCCAGCAGCCGTTCGCGCCGCCGCCAGTTCCACATGCGGGCCAGCGACAGCATCCGGCGAAGGCCGAACGAATAATCCGCCGCAGCCCGCTCGAACGTGCTGGGCACGTCGTCAATGTCCACCACCGACCTCGGCCAGGTCTGGCGCACGAACAGGTTCGGCGTGCGGAGTTTGAAATGCCACACGAGGTCGTAGCCGCCGAGTTCGTGCATCAATTGCGACTCGAAACGTTCATCCACGCCGCAACCGTGGGGAAACGGACTGTTTGCCTTGAACAACCACCGGAGTTTCTTTGCGACTCCCTTTTCGGGTCGGGGTGAAACCGGCGCGGTGCGTGACGCACTGGATTCGTGGGCAAACTGTTTGATGGTGTCTGCCGGCAAATCGTCGTCGTGCAACACGGCAACGTCCACCTGGCCGATGTCGCGCAGCGCGGCGAGGATGTTCCGGGAACGCAGTTCCGGTCCGATGCCGGAGCGGTGCGGCCAGAAGGCGGTCAGGTAAAGGATGCGGATATTGTGGCCCAGACCCATGATTCAGATGTTTTGCGGACGCGGTTTCTGAAAACTGTAAAGCAGGCGGTCCCACGAGCGGAACAGCGACCCTTTGAACCGGGGCAGCGCGTCCTGGGCGCGTTTGGCGAAGTCCCAGCCGAGAATGGGGCGCAGCCAGTTGTATTTCCAGGAGAGCGCGGGGGTTTCCAGTTTTCCGCCGACGGTGGCGGCGAGCGCGTTGAGTTTTTCAACGAGATCGAGGCGCTGCGGGTAGTAATAAATCAGATTGCGTTGAAGGTATTTCACGCACGCGGCGTGGACGCGCGGGCTGTCCTCCATGGAACGCAGCGTCTCGATGTGCCGTTGCATCGAGAGCAGGAGCGATTCGAGTTTCTTGTTGTTGCGACCTATGTAACTGAGCGTGCCCGCGCCGGATAACCGGTAAAGAACTCTGGAGTCAGGCACGAAACGGATACCGCTGCTCGCGCGAACAACGCGGGCGAAATATTCGCCGTCGTCGTCATAGGAAATGCGGTTGTCCCACGGACCAGCGGCTTCGGTCAGTTCCCGGCTGACGAGCCACGTCGCCGTCTGCATGAACAGATTCTGGTCGAGTTTGCGGAACAACCATTCCACCGGCGACAGGTTTTCCCAAAGTGGCGTGGGAATGAATTCCGTTTTGTCGAAACGATAAAAGAAACTGCCCCACGCACCGGAATGGAGATGTCGCGCGTTGTTGTCCCTTGTGATTGCGGCCATCTGCGTGGTGATCTTGTCGGGGGCGAGCAGGTCGTCGGCATCGAGCCATTGGATAAAATCGCCGCGGCTGACGGAGAATGCCTTGTTTCTGGCGACGGACGCGCCGGAATTGGGCTGTGAAACCACGGTGACGGTGTCGGAGGCGAACTGTCGCGCGACGGCCAGGGTGCCGTCCTTCGAGCCGTCGTCCACGACGATGATTTCCTTTCGCGGCCAGGTTTGATCCAGCGCGGAGCGCAGTGTTTGCGCGATGAACTGCTCCGCGTTGTACGCCGGGATCAGGATTGAAACCAATGGCTGGCGGATCATTTTAGCGGTTTTGCGTGGAGAGTGCAGCGGCGTCGGGCCGGAACAAAATCCTTGCGTAGAGATACGCGATGGTTTCGCCGATGACATCGCGCACTCCGGGACTGTAACGCCACCAGCGGCGG
>DAOLDN010000611.1:0-2332 GCA_035327385.1 Verrucomicrobiota bacterium
ACACTTTCCGCCGATGAGTGGAGTGTGTCCGTCCAAAAAACCAATGAGGCCCGGATGTTCCGACTCAGGCGATAAACGTGAACTTATTATTCTTCAGATTCACCGGAAGGCCGCTCTTGTGCGTTGTGTTCGTTGCCCAGAGCCTGCTGATGACAACCACTGCCACCGCTGCGCTCATTCATCGTTGGAGCTTCGACGAAACCTCTGGAACGACTCTCACCGACAGTGTCGGCGGCCTGACGGCTTCCGTCGTCGTGAGCAACGGCGGCGGCGGTTTCACACTCACAGGTAGCGCCTTGCGTTTGGATGGCGGTGCCCGTGACACCGCGGATTATGTCGCGATTCCTCCAGCGGCCTTTGACGGACTGACCAATGTCACCATTGAAATCTGGGCCGAGGCACATTCCTTTCCCACCTGGGGACGACTCATTGACATGGGCGAGGGCAACGGCGTGCCGAATCCCACCACGAACAATTTCCGTTTGAGCTGGTCGGTCGGCGCCAACGGCAACCAGCAATTGTTCGGCCTGCGGCCAGTGGCACCTTCGCAAAGCGCGCTGCCTACGGCCATCAATCAACTGTATCACTTCGCCGTCGTCTGGACCGCCAACGGCGGCCCCGGCGGCCAGGCGCAGATCAGTTGGTATCGCGACGGCCTGTTCGTCACCAACCAGAACGTCGGTACGGCCACCATTGCGTTCCTCGGCAACCTCGCGCAACGCGCCGTCTGGCTCGGGCGTTCGCCCTTCACTATTGATGAAACCGCCAACGCGTCGTATCACGAAATGCGCGTGTACAGCCACGCACTCACACCGGCGGAAATCGCGCTCAACACGTTGAAAGGTCCGGACAACAACGGCCCGGACGGCGTGGACGGTTTGCTGCATCGCTGGAGCTTCTCCGAAACGAACGGAACGACGCTCACCGACACCGTTGGTGGCGCGCACGGTCAGATCATCAGTCCCGGCGGCGGTGGCGGCAGCCTGCTCACAAACGGACAACTCCGTCTGTTCGGTGGCGCGAAAGACACGTCGGATTACGCCGCGTTTCCCTCCGGTCTTCTCGATGGACAGGACACAGTGACCGTTGAGGTCTGGGCGACACCCGTCACCGCCATGAACTGGAGCCGCATCTGGGATTTCGGTTCGGGCGTGGACAATTCCGACACGTGGTTTCTCTCCTTTTCGCAAGGCACGTCGCTCAACGCCCAGCGCATGGAGTTTGTTCCCTTCGCGATCAACACTGCGCTCGCCACAACGTCCAACCAGCAATATCACTACGTCGCCATCTGGAGTTCCACCAACGGTCCGGGCGGCAGCGGATTGATGTCGTGGTATCGCGACGGCGCTCTCGCGGGCCAGACCAACACCGGCAGCACCATCGTTTCATCCGTCAACGACACCGCGTTCTGGCTCGGACGTTCCTCTTGGCCAGACAACACGGCGAACGCGTGGTTCAATGAGCTGCGGATTTACAATCGCGCGTTGACGCCGGTCGAGATCAATTTCAACCGGCTCAACGGCCCGGACAACGTCAACATCCCGCCGGTCCACACCGTTGCCGACGCGGCCACGTTGAGTCCCGGAGCGAAAGTCTTGCTCGATGTTCTCGCCAACGACACCGGCGCGACAGCCGACCCCGCCAGTGTCGAAATCGTCACGCCTCCTGCCAGCGGAACTGCGGTGGTGAAACCGGACGGCAATATTCTTTACGCGCACAACGGCAGTGGGAACACGTCCGACCTTTTCACCTATCACGCCCGGAATTACGCGGGGGAAACATCTGCCGTGGCCAGTGTCACGCTCACTATCTCGGCCGCCTTGCGGCTGCCCAACACGACGCTCACCCTGCCGGCCGCTGCGCCGCCGACCATTCTTCAGGTGGTGGATGCGCTGCCCGGAGTCACCTTCAATGAGCCGATCTGCCTGGCGACGATTCCGGGTGATGCACAGCGACTCTTCGTCTGCGAGCGGCTGGCCCGGGTGATGGTGGTCACAAACGTCACCGCCGCTCAACCGGCCAGCCAGGTGTTCCTCGACCTGCAACAGGTTGTCGCGGGCCGCAACCCGGTGGAGACCATACAGAACTGGTCGCTCGGGGAGAACGGGCTGTTGGGTCTGGCATTTCATCCCGGCTACGCCACCAACGGATTTTTTTATGCCGCCTATACCGTGCGGATCAACAACGGCTCTTTCTATCAGCGCATTTCGCGGTTCTCCGTGAGTGAGGCCAATCCAAATCAGGCCAACCCCGGTTCCGAGTTGATTCTGCTTCAGCAGCTCGACCGCGGCTTCAACCACAACGGCGGTGATCTGCACTTCGGTCCCGATGG
>DAOLDN010000612.1:0-2318 GCA_035327385.1 Verrucomicrobiota bacterium
CCCGCAGCTGGCCAGCGCCGCGAGCAGTTTGCGCGTGGACGCGGTCTGGCCCTGCATGATTTGCGAGATGTTGCCGGCGATGCGTTGATAAACATTCCGGGCGGCTTTTGGGTTTGCTTCAGTCATGGGTTCGAATAATGAACGCAAAGGGCAGGGGAGTTGTGTTCGACGCAAAGGCGCGGAACGGCTTCTTGTTTCTCCAAAGCTTCGCTTGCATTGGCGGAACATTAAGCATTGGCCGCCCGCACCGCGAATGAAAAAAAACAAAGCCGGTTCCCCGGCCTCGCTCGTGTTCAATCAGTTCCTCCCGAAGGACGGTTGATTAGTAATCCATTCCGCCCATGCCGCCGTGGCCACCGGGCGCGGGCTTTGATGATTTATCTCTTGCCAGCCAAATCGATTAATTCAATCTTCCCACAGTAGGACTTCACAGTAGGACTTGTTAATCAGATATGAAAACATGTTTCAAGACTGACCGCATTCGATTCTTGTTGCCACTTATTGCACTAAGCCTGCTGGTACTTGCCGGCGGTGGCTGTAGTACAACCATGAAGGTGAGCAAAGTTGATCCGAAAACCGGGCATTTCCCCACCACGACTCAATTGTCTCCAGGAGACATTAAGGAGGAAAAGACACTTGATGTCTTTGAATTCAGGCAACTGCTTTACATTCGCAGTGCGGCATCGCCGCGTGATGAGTTTCGTGATTTCTTGAAAGAGTCTCTGGTTAATCTGGAGTTTTTCGAATCCGTGAAAGACAGACGTGAGATGGAAGCGTTTGTCGTGGGCAAGGGGTTGTCTGACTCGGTTGGAAACGTCACGGATATGATTGGATTGAACCGCCTGCAAAAGCAGATCGGGAATTTTATGGTGGCAGACTACTCGGTGCAGTGGGATGGCAGTTACTGGTATACGTTTGACATCGCTCTGGTAAATCCTTCCGACGGGCAAACCGTGTTTCATGCAACGCACCGTGCTTTCAATTGGGCGGGACTCGACAAGCCGCTTTTCTATCCGGTGCTCAATGCGGTCAAGGACTGGATTGAACAAAACAAACGGTAAAAAAGCGAGGCCGGTTTCCCGGCCTCGCTCGTGTTCAATCAGTTCCTCCCGAAGGACGTTGGATTAGTAATCCATTCCGCCCATGCCGCCGTAGCCACCGGGCGCGGGAGCGGGCTTTTCCTTCTCCGGCACTTCGGTGATGAGACATTCGGTCGTGAGCAATAGACCGGCGATGGACGCCGCGTTTTGCAGCGCGGTGCGGGTGACCTTCTTGGGATCAACCACGCCGGCTTTCACGAGGTCTTCAAATTCGCCGGTGGCGACGTTGTAACCTTCGTTGCCCTTGGACTTCTTGACCTGCTCGACGATGACGCTGCCTTCCACACCACCGTTGTTGCACAGTGAGCGGAGCGGTGCTTCCACAGCGCGCTTGATGATGCTGATGCCGATGGTTTCGTCTTCGTTTGCGCCCTTGGTGGCTTCAATCGCGCCCAGGGTGCGCAGCAATGCCACGCCACCGCCGGCCACGATGCCTTCCTCGACAGCCGCGCGGGTTGCGTGCAACGCGTCTTCCACACGGGCTTTCTTTTCCTTCATCTCGGACTCGGTCGCAGCGCCGACGTTGATGACGGCCACGCCGCCGGCCAGCTTGGCCAGGCGTTCCTGCAATTTCTCGCGGTCGTAATCGCTGGTGGTCTCTTCGATCTGGCGGCGGATTTGATTCACGCGGCCCTGGATCTCGGAGGACTTGCCGTTGCCTTCGACGATGGTGGTGTTTTCCTTGTCCACGACAATGCTCTTGGCGCGACCGAGGTCGGCGAGCTCGATGTTCTCAAGCTTGATGCCGAGGTCTTCGGTGATGCAGCGGCCACCGGTGAGGATGGCGATGTCTTCGAGCATGGCCTTGCGGCGGTCGCCGAAGCCGGGAGCCTTGACGGCGCAGACGTTGAGCGTGCCGCGCAGTTTGTTCACGACGAGAGTCGCGAGGGCTTCGCCTTCGACTTCTTCAGCGATGATCAACAGCGGTTTGCCGAGCTTCGCGACCTTTTCGAGGATCGGGAGCAGGTCCTTGAGGCTGCTGATTTTCTTCTCGTAATTGAGGATGTAGGCGTCCTCCAGCTTGACTTCCATCGTCTCGGCGCTGGTGACGAAGTAGGGCGAGAGATAGCCCTTGTCGAACTGCATGCCTTCGACGACGTCGAGCGTGGTCTCGATGGACTTGGCTTCCTCGACGGTGATGGTGCCGTCCTTGCCGACCTTGTCCATCGCCTCGGCGATGATTTCGCCGATGGTGTTGTCCCAGTTGGCGGAAACGGT
>DAOLDN010000613.1:0-2307 GCA_035327385.1 Verrucomicrobiota bacterium
GTGCGCCAGTGCATGGCGGTTTCCTGGCCCGGTCACATCAAGGACACGGGCGGCTTGCGCGAACAGTTCATGCACGTCATTGATGTCGTGCCCACGCTGCTCGAAGTCACCGGCATTCCCGCGCCCGAATTCGTGGACGGCATCAAACAGGCGCCGATTGAAGGCACAAGCTTCGCCTACACATTCGACGCGAAGAATGCGAAGGAGCCGTCGCGTCACAAAACGCAGTACTTCGAAATGATGGGCCAATGGGCGTTGTATCACGAAGGCTGGCTCCTGAGCACCAAGGTCAATCGCGCGCCGTGGGAGGCGTTTGGCACGGCCAATCCCGACCCGCTCAACAATCAGGTCCTCGAACTCTACGACCTGAGCACCGACTTCAGCCAGTCCCAGGACCTCGCCGCCAAACACCCGGACAAGGTCAAGGAACTGAAAAAGAAATTCATCGAGGAAGCCAAGAAATATCAGGTCTTCCCGCTGGATGCCTCGGTGGCGGCGCGCATCGTCGCCCCGCGCCCGAACATCACCGCCGGTCGCAGTGAATTTGTTTACACGCAGCCGATGACCGGCCTTCCGCAGGGCGATTCTCCGTTCCTGCTCAACAGTTCCTACACTATCACGGCAGACATCACCGTTCCCGAGGGCGGTGCCGAGGGAATGATCCTGACTTCCGGCGGACGCTTTGCCGGTTACGGATTCTATCTGCTCAAGGGCAAGCCGGTGTTCCTTTGGAACCTGATTGACCTCGAGCGCATCAAGTGGCAAGGCCCGGACGCTCTCGCTCCGGGCAAGCACACCCTCGAGTTTGACTTCAAGTATGACGGCATCGGCATGGGCACGCTCGCCTTCAACAACATGAGCGGCCTGGCACGGCCCGGTACCGGAACACTCAAGGTGGACGGCAAGGTCGTGCAAACCATCACCATGGAGAAGACGCTGCCCATGATTCTCCAATGGGACGAAGCATTCGACATCGGCTCGGACACGCTGACCGGCGTGAATGACGCCGACTACAAGCCGCCGTTCCCGCTCACCGCCAAGCTCGACAAACTGACGATCAAGGTGGACCGTCCGAAATTGTCGCCCAAGGACATCGCGGAACTGGAGGCGGCCATGAAGAAAACCGCCGCAGGCCGGGAATAAAGTCATTCGCTCGTGAACCACACGGGCCTTCGCCGCGCCGTAGTCGCAAGGCGTTGGCTCACGCAAAGTTCATCGGGCAATGTGAGAGATCAGAACGATAGTCTGGCTTCGGCCACGCAGGCGGGCCGCTTCGCAAGAAGCGGCCCGCATTTTTTTGTGGCTGCGTTGGTGACAACGCGGCAAATCGGTCGCCAACCAGCCGCGTTGTCACCAACGCAGCCACGGGCACTGCCCTGGAGCGCGGACGGTCCCCGTCCGCAGCACGCTCACGCGGAGACAGACTTTCGAAGTTTCAACGGTTATTCCGCCATTCAATGGCTGTGACCCGGGACTGGTCGCGGTCCATCGTGGCAGTGTCAGGATGCGACCGTTGCTGACAGAATTTCGCTTTCCGAGAGGATGAGCTTTGGCTACATAAGGGGAACACGGGCAATCAACTATGAAAAGAGCCAGACCGATTCTGAACATTTTCCGCATCCGGATTTTTCCGACACTCGTTATTTCGCTGATGACCTTGATGATTCAACTCTCGTTTGGTGCCGAAACGACCGGCGCTGTGGAAACAGTCAAGGAAGTCGCGCGCGAAACCTCGGTGGCTGTGGAGGGGGCGGGCGCGGCCACTGCCGACACGGCCAGAAGCCTCTGGCACCGCATTGATGAGGCCCGGCTCAAGAATCGCACTCCGGACGAACTGGTCGCATGGGTCATCATGGGTGTACTCGTGGGCGCGGTGGCCGGAATGATGACATCGCTCAAATCAACCGGTTTCGGAAAGTTCGGTCGGTTGATGTTCGGTCTGGCCGGTGCCTTCCTTGGCGGCATCATCGTGCATGTGGGCCGGTTCGATTTTGGTTGGGGACCTGTGCTCATCCGCTACGAGGAACTGGTGTTCTCGCTGGTGGGTGCAATCGTCCTTGTGGTGGCGGGCAGGGTGGTTCGCGGCGCGATGAAAAAGAAGTCTCCGCCACAGTAAACTGCCGGAAGGCGGGAAGTAATTCGCAAAGGCGACGACGAGGAGCAGGATAAACAGGTGAAGCCCGTTCTCTTGTGAACCACTTAGCTGGTTCGTCGCTGTGTTGGTGAGAGCACGCCTGGCCGGACAGTCGTTTGCCGCGTTCTGACGAACGCAGCGGCGCGGCTGCTCGATTTGTCAAAAACGTGAAA
>DAOLDN010000614.1:0-2306 GCA_035327385.1 Verrucomicrobiota bacterium
ATTGTTTTCGATCCGCTTATTGCCCGTCGGAGATCAAATCCCCTCTCCCCAGCCCCTCCCCGCTTTGGCAGGGAGAGGGAGTCCGCCCGCGCGAATTCGTATGCGTCAGCCCTGCGTTTTCGCGTGGGGGATTATCGTGCGTATTTCGAGCGTCACCATCTTGGCCTGCTCATTCACCGAATCCTCAGCCGACACACCCTCAAAGATTTTCTCCACCGTTCCGGCCTCAAGACTGCCGATGGCGAAAGTCCAGTGATCAGAAACGATTGCACTTGGAACTGCGCGTAACCACGGGTTTGTTTCCGGAAGGCGCGTCCTTCACGCCTCGGCTTTCAAACTGCTTTCGGATTTCGGCTGCCGGGCTTTGGGTCAATCACCTGCCGCGTGTTCACGGGTTTGCGTTCACGACAAACCCGATACCGATGCCCAGCCCGTCGCCGGTCAGACTTTCCAGATCATGTCCGCAACGGTCTTGCCTGCCGGGATGAATGGAATGACGTGTTCGCTGTAAGGCACTATCACGTCGAGCACGTAGGGTTCGTCTGCGTCCAACAGCCGTTGAATGGCGGCGCGCAAATCCTTCTTGTACATCACGCGCTCGCACTTCACGCCGAATGACGTGCAGACTTTGACGTAATCAGGGTAGATCGTCGCGCGATCCTTCGGGTCGCCGAGGTAGGTGTGACCCCGGTTGCCACCGTAGAAGTTGTCCTCCCATTGCACCACCATGCCCAGGTGCTGGTTGTTGAGTATGATGGCTTTGGCAGCAATTTTCTCCACGTGCGCCGTGGCCAGTTCCTGGATGTTCATCAGGAACGAGCCGTCGCCGTCAATGTCAATGACCTGCTTGTTTGGCAACGCCACCTTCACTCCCAGCGCTGCCGGGAAACCGTAACCCATCGAGCCGAGGCCGAGGCTGCTCACGAACTGGCGCGGATACTTGTACTTGTACCATTGCGCCGCCCACATCTGATGCTGACCCACTCCGGTGGTGATGTAAGCCTCACCCTTCGTCAGGTCGTACAGCGTCTCCACAACCATCTGCTGGAGGATGCACTGGTCTTCGCTCCCCTTGAGGTGGTCTTTCATGTGATCGCTGTTGGCGATTTCCGACGTCACTCCGTAGGCAAACGGAGCTTTCTTCTTCCATTCCTCGATCTGGGTCAGCCAGGCAGTGTGCTTCTTGTTGATCGGACGCGCCGCGAGCATCCTGTTCAAACGCGTCAACGCGTCCTTGATGTCTCCCACCACGGGCAGATGCGCCTTGCGGTTCTTGTTCAATTCCGAAGCGTCAATGTCCACGTGGACGATCGTGCCGGTCCTGCAGAACTCCTCAAACTTGCCAGTCACGCGGTCGTCGAATCGCACCCCGAACGCGAGCAACAGATCGGCTCCGTCCTTCAATTTCACCATCGGGTCGTTGAAGGTCTTGCGTTTTTCGTATTCGCCGTTGACCGCCCAGTTCGCCACGGCCGAACCGTGCATGCCCAGCCAGCGCAACGACAGAGGATGCGTTTCTGGAAACCCGCCCAGGCCCATGAGCGTGGTTGTCACCGGGATGTTCGTCGCCTCGGCGAACTTCTTCAGCTCCGCCGCCGCGCCGCTGGTGATGATGCCGCCGCCACAGTAAAGCACCGGGCGCTCGGCCTTCTCGATCAGTCCCATGATCTCGTTCAACGCGAGTTCGTCGGCCTTCATCTCCGGTTGTTTGTAGCCGCGAAGCCCCTTCTTGACCTGTTCAAGCGTCGGCCACACAGGTTGCGCCTTGGTCTGTTGCACATCCTTGGGGAAATCAATCACCACCGGACCTGGCCTGCCAGATTGTGCGATGTAGAACGCCTCCTTCACGATGCGAGGGATGTCGTTGATGTCCGTGATCAAATAGCTGTGCTTCACGATGGGCAACGTGACGCCGATCATGTCCGTCTCCTGGAACGCGCCGCGGCCAATCATCGCCTGAGTCACCTGGCCCGTGATGGCAACCAGGGGGCAGGAATCCATGTAGGCGTCGGCGATGGCTGTGACGAGATTCGTCGCGCCCGGACCGCTGGTGCCCATGCAGACACCCGCCTTGCCGGTCACACGAGCATAACCTTCCGCAGCGAACGACCCGCCCTGTTCGTGGCGTGGCAGAATGGTGCGGATTTTGGACTTGGTGAGCGATTGATGGATTTCCATGCTCGCGCCGCCGGGATAGGCAAAAATGACCTCCACACCTTCGCGTTCGAGCGCTTCGACGAAGATGTCGCGGCCAAACATGGCTTTGCCGACTTCGGCTCGGTTGGTTTCGGTTTTCGTGGCTTTTG
>DAOLDN010000615.1:0-2297 GCA_035327385.1 Verrucomicrobiota bacterium
GGCTCATTACAGGGTTCTAAACAGGGCCAAGTGGCGGCGGCGCGCAGCGCGGCGGGCGGCGCTTGGGTTGACCACGCGCGGCACTCCGGGCGCCGGCAGAAGGCTCAACTTGTTGTTGAGCAATTTCGCCAACGGCCATCAAACCGTGGCCTCATCATTGAAATGAGAACCCAGCCCAAATTTCCATTGCCGCAACCGGTACCCACGACGCCGATCCGTGGCGCAGGCATCGCGCGCGTTGATTTTCATTCGGTGGCGCTGCGCCGGTTTGCGCGTCGCCAGCGCATCAAACTCAACAGCCTTCACGCCGTCATCAAACCCAAGCGCAACAGCGTGGGTCTGCTATGGCGCGGTCGCGTGTTTTGGTGGTCGGTGAAGGGCTACTACCGCAACGGCATGGCCGGCGGCGACCGCCGTCCGTTCCATCACATCCTTTGGGAGCATTACAACCGCCGTTCCATCCCGCGCCGGCACGAGGTGTTTTTCCGCGATCGCGATTATCACAATTTCACCAAGGCGAACCTTGAGTTGTTGAGCAAGGAAGCATGCCATCGCCGGCTGCACGAGCTGGGGGAAAGCACCGGCGGTTGTTCGGACGAGTTGCGCCGGCGCATGGTGCTGACGCGGTGGTCGCGTTACGACGAGCGCGTGGGCCGCGCGCTGGTTGACAGTTTCAACACCGGCGGCAGCACCGTCGGAAAACTGGCGAGGAAACAATGAACCTGATGAACCCCGAGGACGTCGAGAGACTCCTCCAACTGCGAAGAGAAAAAATGAAAGAGACACAACTGCCTCCGCCCGACCGTTCCGGCATGGCCGGCGAACTGAAACACCCCACAATCAACGGAGTCGTCACCGGCTGGTTCAACATATCGCCGGCGCGCGCAACAGCCTGGCTGGATTACAACATCCACAACCGGAAAATGAGCAAGCACAAGATCGCCGCTTTCGCACGGCAGCATTACAACGGCGAGTTTGTGACCACGCACCAGGGAATCGCCTTTGGCGTGGACGAGAACGGTGTCGAGCAGCTCATTGACGGGCAGCACACGCTCAAGATGATCATCGCCAGCAACACACCGCTCACGCGCATGGTCACATTCGGCCTGCCGAAGAAGGTGAAGAACTTCCACACGATGGACGTGATTGACGTTGGCGGCCGCAGCGTGGCGGACCAGCTCAAGATTTCGCACGGCATCACGGAGAGCGGCGCGAAGAAACAGATCTGCGTGGCCATCGCGAGCATTTGTTTCGGCGCACGCACGCGAAACCTTCAGGTGGGCGAAACGCTGAAGGTGCTCAAAGAGTTTGAAGCCTCCATCGAGTTCGTTCTTGAGAACCGCAGCAAACTGCGCGGGTTGAGGCAGGCGGGCGTGCTGGCGGGGTTTGCGTTCGCGCACGCGAGCGGTGGAAAACTGGCGACGCAGATCGAGGCATGGTTCGAGCAGATGAACTCCGGCGAAGGACTGTTGAGCGCGGATGAATACATGAAGCTGCGCAAACAGGCGAAGCCGTGCCGGCCGCTGGATCACCTGCGGCAGTTTCTCACCAGTCCCGAGAGCGCATTGTTCAGCAAGTCCATGAACCGCGCGATCGCGGAGGTGACATTACAGGCGATCTACGGTGAGGCGCACGGTGCGAAGACACAGCAGCTTGAACAAAGCGCCGTGGGCACGAAATGGTTTGTCGCAAAACAGAAGAACAGCGTGGAGAAGATCGCCGCGTTGTTCAAACAACCGGCTGTGAAGCCATGAAACTCTTCGATGCTTACAACCATGTGGACGCGCAAGGCTACTGCGGGCAATTCCGAATCTCGCCAGATGTGCCGAACGCCGACGTGAGCGAGCCGCGCCGGGCGTGACGCTTATCGGCACAACCAACTTTATGAAGCCGAAAAAGAAACGAATCGGAAAAGGGGCGCGGATTCGCTCCACGGAGTGTTATGCGCCTCGTCCAACGCTCAAACAATGGAAGCAAATCTGCAAGGTGATGGGCGCGAACTGCGGTCGAGACACACTGCTCTGGGTGCTCGAATCTCACAAGCGTATCTGCAACCGGCTGCAAGACTGCGTGCAGCAATACCAACTCGGACTTGGAGGCGAGCATGTAGATGTCCTGTGCGTCGAGGAAATCCACCGGCTCAGGTCTGCGAACGTGCTCGCTGAAAGCGAACTGCTCGAATACTGCCCAGCCAAACAAAAGCGCATCATCCTCCAGCGCATCAAGGAGGCATACATCCACCCCCATGACTTCGTGAACGCGGCGAGAATCCGAGACGCGATGAAGATGGCATGAAC
>DAOLDN010000616.1:0-2296 GCA_035327385.1 Verrucomicrobiota bacterium
CAAAGGTGAGGAGTGGTATGAGAGTGTGTTCATTCCGCGCATTTCGCCGATCACGCTTACGGCGCTGTTGTTCACCATTGTGGTGATGTTCACATTCAAGGGTGATGCGCTGGTGCAACTGCCGCTGGATGTGTTGCGCATCGCGATCCCGCTTGCGCTGTATTTTGCGATCATGTTTCTGGTGAGTTTTTTGATGGCGAAAAAGCTGGGCGCGGATTATCCGCGCTCGGCAACGCTGGCCTTCACGTCGGCGGGGAACAATTTTGAACTGGCGATCGCGGTGGCCATTGCGGTGTTCGGACTCGGCTCCGGCGTGGCGTTCGCGGCGGTGGTGGGGCCGTTGATTGAAGTGCCGGCGCTGATTGGGCTGGTGCATGTCGCGTTCTGGTTCCGCCGAAGATTTAGTCCGCAACTTCAAAATGTATGAAACCAACTGTTCTGATTCTTTGCACCGGCAATTCGTGTCGCAGTCATCTCGCGGAAGGCATTCTGCGCGCGGCGGCGGGCGATTTAATCAACGTGGCCAGTGCCGGCAGCAAGCCGGCGGGTTACGTGCATCCACTCGCCATCAAGGCGCTGGCGGAAGTTGGCATTGATATTTCCGCACATCGCTCGAAACACCTAAACGAATTTCTTGATCAGAAGATTCACACTGTCATCACGGTTTGCGGCAACGCGGATCAAGTATGTCCCACGTTTCCGGGACAGGTGAACCGTTATCATTGGGGCTTTGATGATCCCGCGCATGCGACGGGCACGGAAGCGGACCAGATGGAAGTCTTTCGGCGCGTGCGCGATGAAATCCGGCGCGTGTTCGAGGCGTATGCGGCGGGATTGCGGGATGGCCGGGGTTGATGGCCGTGCGGACAGCCTTCGTGGGTTGAGGATGCGGATTGACCGAATTGGCCCTTTGCCAAATGCCGCGACTGTGGCAATATGCGCTCAGGAACTTGCATTATGAATAATCCGAAAATCATCGCTTATTTGAAACCCACCTGCGGTTGGAGCAACGGTGTGCGCGCCGTGCTCAAGAAATACGATCTTCCCTACGAAGACCGCGACATCATCAACGATCCGCTGCAACGCCAGGAAATGATCGAGAAAAGCGGCCAGATGCTCAGTCCGTGCGTGGAAATCAACGGCACGATGCTGGCCGACATCAGCGGCGAGGAAGTGGAGGCTTGGATGCTGGCCAACAAGGTGGTCTCGCCCAACGAGCGCGTTCCCGACGCGCCCATCAACCAGCCTTGCGCGCACGAAATGCCCCAGGCATCTCCGTTGAATTTCCGGCGTTGATGGCTTTGTTTGGTGATGTGATCTGGATCGGCGCAGTAGCCGGTACTATTTCGCCGCAGATTCACGTTGCAGGGCAGGGGATGGACCGTGTTATCTGCCCAGCGCCTTTTTCAGCGCGGCCAGACAGCGTTCGTTCTCCGTGGTCGTGCCGATTGAGATTCGAATCCATTCCGGCAACTGGTAACCGCCCATCGGGCGCGTGATGACGCCTTTCTTTTGCATGGCTTCGAACACGCGCTGACCTTCGCCAACTCGAACGAGGATGAAATTGGCGGCGGATGGAACGTATTCCAATCCCAGCTTGCGGAACGAATCGCCGAAGAAGCGTAACCCGGCGGCATTGTTCGCGCGGGTGCGTTCCATGTGTTCCACGTCGTCCAGCGCGGCGATGGCACCGGCTTGCGCGATGGAATTGATGTTGAAAGGCTGGCGCACTTTTTCCAGCATCGCCACGAGGTCGGGATTGCCGATGCCGTAGCCCAGGCGCAGTCCGGCGAGGCCGAAAATCTTCGAGAACGTCCGCATCAGCAGCAGATTTTGCCTCACGCCCTGACGCACCAGCGGAATCAAATCCACGGGATCGTTCAGGAATTCGATGTAAGCTTCGTCCATCACAAGCAGGACATGGTCGGGAACGTCGTTGACCAGCCGGATGATTTCCTCGCGCGACGCCAGCGTGCCGGTCGGGTTGTTGGGATTGGCGACGAACACGACGCGCGTTTGCGGCGTGATGGCTTTGAGCATCGCCGGGATGTCGTGCGCGTGATTTTTTGCCGGGACGGAAACGAGATTCGCTCCGAACAATTGGGTGATCAGCGGATAGACTGCGAAACAATACTGCGACACCACCACGTCCACGCCCGGCCCCATGTAGGCGTGGCCGACGAATTCGATGATTTCGTTCGAGCCATTGCCCAGGATGAGATTGGACGGCTCGACATGGAGCTTTGCGGCGAGTTTTTGTTTGAGGTAAAAGGCGTTGCCGTCCGGGTAGAGATGC
>DAOLDN010000617.1:0-2280 GCA_035327385.1 Verrucomicrobiota bacterium
CATGTCGCGTCGAAGCGCAGCGCGCGTAGACGGATGGGCCAGGCTGCCGTTCAACCTCGAACACCCGTGGGACGAATACGTGGACGACTTCCTTGCTGAACACGACCTGGAATTCACGGAGTTCGATTCGGCGCTCGGAACGATCGGTGGCGGCAACCACTTCGCCGAGTTGCAGGCGGTCGAGAAGGTTCTCGATGCCGACGAGTTCAAAAAGCTCGACGTCGGCAAGCAGCAACTCGTCGTACTCGTTCACAGCGGTTCGCGTGGATTGGGCGAATCCATCCTGCGCACTCACGTGGATCAGCACTTCGGCGATGGCGTGGAAGCGGATTCGTTTGCGGCGGAGGAATACCTCCGTGGCCACGACTTCGCCGTGCGCTGGGCCAAGGCCAACCGCGAACTCATCGCGCGCCGTTTCGTGGCGGCGCTCGGTGCGGAAGGGGAATGCGTCTGGGACGGCTGCCACAACAGCATCACGCGTCGTGAAAGCGATGGTGGAGTGGAGTGGCTGCACCGCAAGGGCGCAGTCGAAGCGGAGAGCGACTTCGTCATGATCCCCGGTTCGCGTGGCTCGTTGAGCTACATCGTGAAGCCGACCGGCGATGGCGAAAGTCACGCCTGGTCACTGGCCCACGGTGCGGGTCGCAAGTGGGCGCGTAGCGATGCCCGTCAGCGCATGCGCGAACGCTTCAGTGTGAGTGAACTCGGGCAGACACGGCTTGGTGGCCGCGTCATCTGCGAAGAACGCGACCTGCTCTACGAGGAAGCGCCCGATGCCTACAAGAAAATCGAAGCGGTGGTTCAAGACCTCGTGAATGCCGGACTCGTTTCCGTCATCGCGACGTTGCGGCCGCTGCTTACCTACAAGACGCGCAAAGTGCGTCGTTAGTCCGAATCAGCCAACGAGGTGTGGAGACGCGGAGTTAATGCCCGCCGGTGAGCGGCAACTCCGCGGCTCAGCGCCTCCGCAGTGAATCCTTCTGTCCGTGAATGCAAAACAGCTCGCGCAACCAGCCCTTCAAGCTGGTCCTAGCCGGTGCGAGTCCGGCCACGGATGCCATTTTGCTCTCAAGGTGTAATCAGTTCTGCACGCCGCTCTGCGAAGGCGGAGGTTCGTGGTGCAAATCCACGTGAGAGCACCAGCTTTATTTATGATTTGCGATTGATGATTGACGATTTTACGAACGCATCACCACTGCTCACGCTTCAATCGTGAATCAAAAATCGTAAATCATAAATCCCCATCAGGGTCGTGATGTAACAGTGAGCATCTCCGCCTGTGACGCGGACTGTGCGGGTGCAAATCCCGTCGCCCTGACCATTTTATTTTCGATGCGCCAATGTCTGTATCGGACACAAAAGATCTGCGATGTCTGCTTGATAATTCTCGAAAAGACCGTCACTTTTCACGCATGATTGCAAAACGGCGGATCATAACGATTTCCGTGGTGATGGTCGCCGTCAGCCTTTTCGCTTACAGCATTCTGTTTGAGAAACCTGAGCCCCGGTATGCGGGCAAGAACCTGTCGGAATGGCTGGCGCTTTATCAGTGGCCTGAGCGCAACGGAGGGGTCATAACCGAAGCCGAAGTCGCAGTTCGCGAGATTGGCACGAACGCTCTCCCGTTTCTCTGCGAGTGGCTTCGCTACGAACTGCCGCCGTGGCGAAGAGGATTGCTTCGACTAGCCACCCGGCCAGTCGAGGGTAAAACTCTGGACGAAGGCAAGGTGGTTTATGGGCAATCCTTGATATTGGGTAAATCGAGCAGGCTATCAGACCTGGCGGAATTGGGTTTCATCATACTCAACACCAATGCAGCCGCGGCAATTCCTGAACTCGAAACCCTGATGAAGGATAAGAACTCGGATGTAGCTGTGCGCGCAATATACGCTCTCGGCGCAATCGGTGGTGCGGCCATTCCGGTATTGACGAACGCCCTTGCAGACGTCAAGCAAGCCAACCGGTGCAGGATCATGGAAGCCATTTACGGCGTTGAAATAGACTCGCACTACTACCGCAACCAAGCGTCCACCGGGTCATCTTTGCCAGCTTTGACTCAGTCGCTCAATGACTCAGACAAGGAAGTGCGGCGGCAAGCCAAAATCACTCTCTACAATCTCGCTCGCCATGGCATCGCTCCCTTGGCGTTTGCAGAAACGACCGAAAAGTAGGGCTTGTGTTCATCGGGCGTAAATTGTGCGTTCTGGTGAGCCCGGTACCAACCCAGGAGGAAGTATGGCAAATCAATCATTCGATCAAGACAGCCCGTTTTTTCGAGGT
>DAOLDN010000618.1:0-2277 GCA_035327385.1 Verrucomicrobiota bacterium
GTTTGCCGCGCGTTCAATGGTGTAACCGCCCGCGCCCACGGAGCCCCGCCACGAAATGGCGGCAATGTCCGAAATGGGCAGAAGCACCGGCGGTTGCGGAACTGGAATTGCGGGCGCGGCTTCTCCGCGCACGGCAAAGGCCTGTTCCCGCATCAGTCGCATGAACGGGATTTCGTCGTACGCGTCCGCAATGGTCGAGCCGGGCCAGTGGAAGGATTTATAGACGTTTCCTCCCAAGGGTTCACTGTGCCAGTAGTAGCCGCCGTCGCGATTGCGGAAGCGCAGACTCCACGCCAGTGCGCCGGCGGTCTGTGTTTCAATGACGGCCTGGATCGCCTCGGCCATTTGCGCGGTCGGAACGAAACCGAATTCGCCGACGATGTAGGGCTTTCGGCCTTCGGCCCGCGCCGCGCCTTCGCGGATTCGTTGCGCCATGCTTTTGTTTCCGCCGGGGTAATGGTGCGTGGAAACGATGTCCATCTCCGGCATGGCGAGCGTGGACTCACGCAATTCCGCAGAGTGGAAACCGTCCAGGACGAGATGATTGGTGTCGAGACTTTTGATGTAGGCCGCGATGTCGCGAGTCCATTCTGGCGTGGATTCAAGTTCATTTCCGGTTTCCCAGCAGAGGATCGCCTTGTCCTCGGCGTAGCGGACGCCCGTCAACGTGTTGGTTCGCGTGAGCACGTGACGGATGGTTTGTTTGAAATCGGCGATGAGCTGGGGATCGGTCCAGAAGTCGTCCTTGGTCTTTCCCCGGAACGTCGCGTATTCGGCGCGACCGCCCATCCAAGGCCAGTTGTCCACGAGCGGGATGATGAGGCGCACGCCCTGTTCGTTGGCGACCTGCAACACCGTGTCCAGCGTGCGGAACGCTTCCTCGTTGAAAACTCCCGGAGCGAGAACGTGACGGGGAATGTCCGCCGCGTCCTGCGGGCGACGGACGGAAATCACATAACTGCGGGCGACCAACCCGCCCATCTGTTTGACGGTGGCGAGCGCATCGGTGATTTCAAAACGGTCCGGCAGTCGCCAGCCGGTGAGATTCCGTTCCTCGAACGGGAGATGGTCCTCGATCAACAGCAGGTTCGGGATGTTCCACGAGATGAAGCGGAATGGTTTGTCGCCATCCATCAAACGGTCGCCCCGGGCCGTGATGAAATGCTCAAACGCGTGCGCGGAACAGCAGGCCGCAACGCTCAGAACCAACGCCGTGAGACGAATGAGACCGATGGAGTGATTACCTCTGATTTTTCTCCAGCTTGTCATACCAGTTGAATTTGAGAATGGCTGAAGTCACGAGCAGCACGCCCAGGGCGATCCACATCGCCTTCCAACTGCGGAACACCACATAGACGGGAATGGCCCACAACGGGATTTGCCAGACGATGGCCACAGCGCAGTTGAACGCGTCGCGACCGAAACTGCTGTCGCGCCGGAACGACGGATCTTCCTTCACGACCATCGCGTGAACCGGCCCCCACCAGCCCCAGGGACGCACTTGTTTGTAAAACCGCTTCAACGTTTCGTCGGACTCCGGCTCGGTCAACAGACTGCCCAGCACGCAACCCGCCAGTGAAATGGCGAGGATGATGGGGAAACCCGCCAGCGAACCGAGGCCGGAACCGGGAAAGAACTGCGGGATGAACAACGCGGAGCCGATTCCTGTCAACATGCCCCAGAAATAGCCGAAGCCGTTGAGCCGGTACCAATGCCACTTGAGAACGTTGGCCGCCGTATAACCGCCCCACAACCCGTTGACGATCCATTGCGTCATCTGGTTCACGGATTGGGCCATCATGCCGAAACCAAAGCCGATGATCAGTATCAGCACCTGCGAGAGGTAGCTGACCATGATGTAATGCCGGTTCGTGCCGTCGCGTTTGATGTAGCGTTTGTAGAGGTCGTTGACGAGATACGCGCCGCCCGCGTTGAGCGTCGCGGAGAACGTGGACATGAACGCCGCCAGCAACCCCGCCATCAACAGGCCCATCAGCCCCACGGGTATGAACTCCTTGATGACGAACGGCAGCACCATCTCGAAATCCACGCGCCCCGTTTCCTCGCGGAACGTCGGCCCGAGGAATTTCAAACCGATCAACGTGATGGCGGCGATGAGTATCCAGCGCGGCAGCAGGCAGGCTGAAACGATGCCGCTCATGAAACTGGCCTCGCGCGGCGTTCGCGCGGCGAGGATGCGCTGCATGTCGTAATTGGGCGCAGGCCCGGCGGCGCTGACCAACACTCCCTTAAAGACCATCATCAGGAAGAAGGCGC
>DAOLDN010000619.1:0-2262 GCA_035327385.1 Verrucomicrobiota bacterium
GAGGGTTTGGCAACCCGCCCACCACGTATATCGGCGATTATCCCGCCGCCTGGCACAACGTCTCCTGTAGCCTGTCTTTTGCCGATGGTCACGTCGAAGCACACCAGTGGTTGGACCCGCGCACCACATACATGCCGATAGGAATTCCGACTTCTGCAATCCCTAGTCCGAACAATCCCGATATGGATTGGCTCATGGCTCACAGCACCGCACCCGAATAGGCCGAGGAACGAACTCCAGACAACCATCAACGATCAAGGGAACACTATGAAGCCCGAGCTGCGAAGAATGAAGTCCAGGCGGATTTCAGAACACTTTGCGAGTATCAAGGCCGCGTTGCTGGATCGAGTTGTCCGGCCCGACCGCGTGCCACGCATATCTGAGTTCAACCCGTATTGTATGGTTGGGTTGCGTTTTCCCGTATCTCGAATCACCAGGACCGCTTACCTCACCGCTCTCTGCGCCGCCCTGGTTGGCAGCGCCGCCGCAGACAACCTGCAACTTGTTACCGTTGCCGCCCCCGCTTTGGCTCCATCGGCCAGTGCGAACGGCGATTCTTACGCGCCGGTCATCAGCGCCGATGGCCGCTTCGTCCTGTTCGCCAGCGAAGCGGACAATCTCGTGACGAATGGCGCGGGACAGGCGTTCCCTCTGAGCGCTCCGCCCGTGTTGAACGTGTTTCTGCATGACGTGCTTGGCGGGATCAACCGGCTCGTCAGCGTCAACACCAACGGCACCGCAGGCGGTAACGGCAATTCCATCCCAATCTCCATTTCCACCAACGGCCAGTTCGTCCTATTCGAGAGCCGCGCCTCGAATCTCACGGCGAAGGATACCAACAACGCCACGGACGTTTTCGTGCGCGACCTCGTCAACCAAACAACAACACTGGTCAGCGTGAGTACGAATGGTTGGAGCGGAACCGCCAACCCGACACCGTCACCCAACTCTTACAAGGTCACACCCCATTCGCAGAACCCGGTCATGTCACCTGATGGAAGAATGGTTGCTTTCGCCAGCGCCGCCGACAACCTTGTTGCCGGAGACACCAACAGACTTGCCGACGTGTTCTTGCGCGACCTGCAAGCTGGTGTGACCGAACTCATCAGCGTGGGCGCGGTTGCCAGCAACTCTTTCCTTTTTCCGGAGCGGTTGCGCTCGGACAACCCCGCCCTTTCAGAGGATGGCCGGTTTGTGGCGTTTTACAGTTCTGCCACCAATTTGATCGGGGGCGAGACGCGCGCGGGAGAGGTTTATGTGCGTGACCGGCAGACCGGCGTCACCACCCTCGCCAGCGCCGATGCGCTTGCCCTGTTCGCTTCCGTTTACGCTGGCAGCAACGCCGCCTCCTGCAATCCCCGTCTCAGCGCCAGCGGCGATTACGTGGCGTTCCTCACTGTCACCAACCCGCCCACGCTCACCAACGCGCCTGCCATTATTCTGCGCCACAATCTGACCACCGCACAGACCGATCTCATCCACACCAATGCCTTCGCGCCTTACAACTTCTACGCGACGGCGTTTGAGATGATCGGCAATCTCGACATGACCCCGGACGGGCGTTTTGTGACGTTCGTGGCGAACACAGCCGGTGCTTCGGGAGAGCGCACGGCGGTCTATCTTTGGGACGCGCTCACCGGCACGAACACACTTGTAAGTGTCAATACCAACAACGCCGCGCCTGCCGAGGGATTCTGCAATTGGCCGTCCGTTTCCGCCGACGGCCGGTTCGTCGTTTTCCTCAGCACCGCCACCGACCTTGTCACCAACTCTGTCAGCGCCGAATACCATGTTTACCTGCGCGACACCGCGGCATGCACTACTCGTCTGCTGGACGTGAACCTGAGTCGGCGCGGCGCGGGCGTTGATGCCTCGGCGGCGCCGAGGTTGAGCGCCGACGGCAGCCGGATCACCTTCGAGTCCCGGGCCAGTGACCTCGTCACAAACGATCTCAACCACGCATCCGACGTTTATTTGTGCGACGTCACATCGGATACAACCACCTTGATCTCGGCGCGGCACCCGTCGCTCCCGTCCTCCACCCCCAACGGTTTCGTTGCGTACTCGGCGCAACCTCTCAGCGACGATGGCCGGTATGTCGTCTTTTCCAGCCGGGCCGACAATCTGATTTCCGGCGATACCAACGATATGCCCGACGTTTTCCTGCGCGACTTGCTCACTGGCAGCAATCTGTGCGTGAGCGTGGCCGACGATGGCCCCCCGGGCACTGGTGCGTCGGTCGAAGCGGTCATTGGCGGCAAC
>DAOLDN010000620.1:0-2242 GCA_035327385.1 Verrucomicrobiota bacterium
GGAGATCCTGTTTCGGGCCGACCCCCCCAGCGACCTCGCCCGGCGTGGCGGGGGGGATTTCAAATCGCTGTTGGGGAAACTGCCCGCCACAAAACTGATCGCCACGCACGATCTGGAACTGGCCGTTGAACTCTGCACACGCGTCATCGTGCTGGATCGTGGAGTTGTTGTCGCCGACGGGCCGACGCATCAATTGCTGGACGACGAGGCGTTGATGCTGGCTCATGGTTTGGAGCGTCCGCACATCCTGCGTCACATTCATCCGCATTGAAGCACCAATTCTCATTTTGGCGGAGCGCCGATTTGTAATCGGCTTAAAGCGTTCGGAAATGCGGACGGTCCCAGCCTTTCCCGGTCCAAAGCCGGCTGCAAGCCGGCGCTCCGCACTAAAATGAGAATTGCTGCATTGAAGCTCGCCCCGTTTGACTCTGAGCCTTCGGGCGGCTAGCCTTGTTTGCGACGAACAATGATTGCAGCCGCAGCCAGCAAACCTACAGCCGCACCGAGCTTCCGCATCGGTGACGAACGGCTTGTGAAACTCACACCGAGCGCCGCGCACAAGGTCAGTTCACTGCTCACAAAACAGGGCCGGCCTGGCGGTGTGTTGCGCGTGGCAGTCGTGGGAGGCGGTTGTTCCGGGCTTTCATACAAGATGGATTTGCAGGACGGCCCGGCCAATCGCGATTTCCTCGTTGAGAGCGCCGGAGTGAAGGTGGTGGTGGATCCCAAGAGCGCGCTTTACGTGACGGGCAGCGAACTGGATTACGTGGACGCGCTGGACGGCGGGTTCAAGGTTCACAATCCCAACGCCGCCACCAGTTGTTCCTGCGGCGAAAGTTTCAGCGCGTAGAGGGCATGCGAATTCGAGTGGTTTCATTTTTTGGAGGAGCGGCTTTGGGTGCGCTTGGTGGAATCGTTAACTTCCTTTGGATAGAAAAGTCTGAAATACATTGGGGCATCGTGAGTTTGTGCGCCTTGGTTATGGGCAGCCTTGCAGCATTATTTGGGAAGAAGTTTTGGGAGACTGCGATTACTCATTGGCCATGACCGATTACTTCGCCCTGTTCAACGAGCCGCGCCGTCCCTGTCTGGACGCCGATGCGCTGAAAAAGAAATTCCACTCGCTGTCCGTCGAGCTTCACCCCGACAAGATCCATTCCGCCGGCAGTGCGGAAAAGGACGGCGCTGCGCGTCGTTACGCGGAATTGAACTCGGCGTTCAACTGCCTGCGCGAAACGCCGTCGCGCCTGCGCCACCTGATCGAACTCGAATCCGGCCGCAAAGCCGTTGACCTCCTGCAAATGCCGGACGATCTGGCTGATTTGTTCATGGAAGTCGGCGCGTTGTGCCGGCAGGTGGATGCGTTCCTCAAGGAAAAGGCCGCCGTCAGTTCGCCGCTGCTGCTGGCGCAACTTTTTGAAAGGGGCCAGTCGTGGGTGGATCAATTACAGGCCGTGCAACGCAGGATCAACGACCGGCAGGCAGCGCTCCGCATCCGGTTGCAGGAACTGGATTCCGAATGGATGACAGAACCGACTGGGGGCGCTTCGCTGTTGCCACGACTTGAGGAAGTGTGGCGGTTGATGAGTTTTTACGGTCGTTGGAGCGGTCAGTTGCAGGAACGCGTGGCGCAACTTGCGATGTGAATGGCGGGCGAAGCACCAAATTCCAATCTCCAACTCCGATAAATCGCGAGCAGGCCTCCAGAGAAGCTCCAAACTTCAAACACCAAATTGAGGTGGGTGCGGCCCATGTTTCGGGTGTGATATTTGGAGCTTGGGGCTTGGTGACTGGAGTTTTTCAATCCGCTGTCATCAGCGAAATCTTCCTGCGCGCCGCAATCTCGGCGCATTGCTCCTGTTCCAACAACAGTGTTTTGCCCGATTCAATCGCCAGCACTGCGACACCGGCTGCGGCGCACGTCTCGAGCGTCTTTGCTCCAATGCACGGGATGTCGAATCTCATGTCGTGGCCCTGTTTGGCGACCTTGACGGCGACCGCGCCGCCGTCCTTGCCGGCCAGTTCTCCGCCGCGTGAAAGGCATTTGTCCGTGCCCTCGAATCCTTCCACGGCCAGCACTGTGCCATTTTTTACGACGACCATCTGGCCGATTTCCAGTCGCGAAACTTCCTTCGCGATGCGGAATCCAAACTCCACGTCCGCGCGCTGTTCATCCGACAACTTCGGGCCGAGTTGAAAACCAGCGCCCAGCATCAGCGGCTTCAACCACGGTGTGGCCTCG
>DAOLDN010000621.1:0-2230 GCA_035327385.1 Verrucomicrobiota bacterium
AAGTTGTATTGGAAGGCGAGGCCGATGCTGTATCCGCCCTCGCCGCCCTTACGTTGGGCGTTGATGCCATAGCCGACGAAGATGAGAACGCGCCAGCGGCGATTCTCGGACGTAAAACTGCCTCCGGCTCCGACACCGGAATTCCACGCGCCGGTCTGGCCCATGTCCTTGATGTATTTCATCACGCCGGTGGCTGCCATGCCGAGAAGTTGCCATTGTTTGTCGTCGTCCAACGGAATGGTGTACATGCCGTATAGCAGTCCGAAATCCTGCACGGAAAGTTCGTTTTGGAAATAGCCTGGCATGTAGAGCGGGAATTCGGATGTGTAGGGAAGCACGCCGCCGACGCGGTAGGCGCTGAGGCGGTCGGGGTTGAGCAATGTGCCGGCCATCAAACCGGCAACGATGTAATGTTTTGACTTGAGCGTGGTGTAATTGATCTGCGCCCGCATGAACAACTGGTGCGTGGTGGATTCGAGGTCGTAGTCGTCCGCGAAGCCGTAACTGTCGGAATTGGGGCGATACTGCATCTCGTACCAGGCTGAAACTTCGAGTGCCAGCACGGGGCCGAGCGTCGGCTCTTTGCCGCCCCAACGGAAACCGGCGCGCAGATTGAAGAACGGCTGGCTTTCGGGCAGTTCAAAATCCGAATCTGTGTCGCTGGACTCGCAGTAGGAACGGTATTCCATGCCGCCACGCAGCACGCCCTGGAGGGGAATTCTGCCGGCGGGGTTGAACAAGTGATAGAGGCTGACGTTGACGCCGCCGCCGTTGCCATTGAACGACTCATCCGTGTAATACTGGCCGTCCCGGACTTCCTGGTAATTGTCCCCGTTCAAACCGCCGAAAGCTCCGATGGCGAAGTCCGTGTGCTCGGTGATGAGGCTCTTGAAGCCCAGTTCGCTGTCCACGTAACCGGGCGCAATCACCAGCCGCAACACCTGGTTCGTTCTCATGAAGTCTGGCATGTTCCAATAATAGAACGCATACGCGCCCATCGGCCCGTCTGTGTAAAGCGACTGGTTGACTCCCAGATGGAGAAGTTTTCGGGGTGCGGGATCAATCTGCGCGTTTGCGGTTGAAACCAGCAGGGCGCAGACTGCGCTCAACAGGGTTGCTTTGAAGTAATTTCGTGTTTTCATGGCGTGGGTTTTTCTGGGTGCGTCCGCTTACGGCGACATTCGTCACCAAGGCGAAATCTCTGGTATTGGTCCGGTCGCGATTCCGTGTTTCAACTGATCGAAACATCATTTGACCTCCCCTGCTCCAGCTTTCTCGCAAGCGCGCGGTAGGTCAAACCCGCCGCGACAATGCCCGCCAACAAAACCAAAATCAACAACATTCCCAACCAGAACGCGCGATGAACCAGGCGGGTGGCGTCGTCGCTGGTCTGTTGCCTCAACCGCTCCATCCGTTCCACGCTTTGATTGGCGGTGTCCAGCAGGACGTTGACCTGCCCCGCCGCCTCGCCAATCTGCGTGGCTGCCGTGCCGTAATCCAGAATGTTAAACGACGAGCCGTTCGTCGTGGAAACGGAAGCCGTCGTGTTCGTCGGCGTCACAAACCGGACGAACGCGTCGAGCGATTCGATGGCCTTGTTGATGGTGGCGGCGGCTTCGCTGCCGGCGTCGAGTGTGAGCCGGGCATCGGTGAGCACGCCGACGGCGGTCTTTTCTTGGGACACCAGTTCCTGGAACACCTGACGGATGGCGGCCTCGCGTTCCTCCTTGATGAGAGCCGGGATTTGTTCGGCGGTTTTGGCGAAACTTTCCGCCGCGGCGGCGAGGCGATTGATGTCCGCGATCATCTGCTGGGATTCCGGCTGGTCCGCCAGTTGATAAGCGAGCAGTTCTACCTGCCACGTCAGCAGGAAGGGCATCCGTTGCGTGTAGAACATGATGCGCTCGGCGGTCAATCGGGTTTCCTCGATGGCGGTGGTGGTGGGGTCCAAACCCGCCAGCGGATCAATGAACAGGAAACTGAACACACTGTTGGCCTTGACGTTTTTGGCCTCCAGCGATTTGCCCAGTGCGACCACGAATTCGCGAAAGCGGATGGCCCCCACGTAACGCTGATCAGGATTTTTGGCACGCCACTCCTGAATCAGATTGGCCACTTCTCTCTGTTGTTCCGGCTTGAGAAAACCCTGGCAGATGGCCCAAGCCTCCGCCTCCAGTTTGCGATGCGTTGCCAGTAACTGATCCGAAGCGTGGCCGGGGTGTTGTTTGAC
>DAOLDN010000622.1:0-2229 GCA_035327385.1 Verrucomicrobiota bacterium
GGAATCCACGGAACCCCGCCAAAGATTCTGGCCTGCACCATTTCGAACGCCACCCACGCCGCTGCGCCGGACAAGGCCCATGTCGTGCGCCCAATCCATTTGGATGCGACCCGGTCTCCATTCACACCGGGCTTCAGCCCGGCGCTGATGAAAGGCAGTCTGGCCGAAACAATCCACACCCACGCCGCCGGAAACAGTGCGATGAACCCGCACAGCGCAATCCATCCCAAAATCGGGTAACCCGTCACCGGAATGAGCAACAACCAGTAGAGCGACGCCAGCCAGTGGGTGAGTCCCGCGATGTAGCCGATGCGGAAGGTGTCCGCCCCGGCCTTGCCGATGGACGCGGCAATGATGAACGCCGGCGCAATCCAAGCCAGACCGGCGATGCTCGCGTTGGGAAACGACAGCGACAGCAACAAACCGCCGATCATGGCCAGCAAGTACCGGCTTTCAATGAACAGTCCGTAAAGGATTCGTTTGAATTGATAGAGTCGCGAATAGCCTTCGATGAACGTCGGGCCGAGTTTGGTTTGTTGGGCGGCGCGGTCGGCAAGTTCGCGACTGGCATTGACGACGATGGCCTCGCGCGAGCCTGCCCACACGGGAAGGTCCACGGAGGAATTGCCGGCGTAGTCGAAACCACGTTCGCCGAAGCGTTCCGTCAAAGCCTTCAATTTTGCCGGGCCGCGAAGATTTGTTTTGCCGTCGCTGGCCATCAATTCATCGAACAGACCGACGTGATCGAACACTCCTTGCACCATCTTTCGATCTGATGCGGTGGCAAGGATCAGCGGTCGTCCGCTCTTTTTCTCCTCGCGCAAAAACCGGAGCAAGTCGTCGTGATACGGCAACGAAGCCGCGTGAACCTGAACGCGTCTGCCCAGTTGCATCTTCAGGAACGCCCGGCCTCGCATCCACCAGAACAGCACTGAAAAAATCCGCAGCGGATTGTTGCGCAGCAGAATCACGAGCGATTCCCACATCATGTCCGTTTTGATGAGAGTGCCATCGAGGTCCACGCAAAGCGGAACGTCGGCGGCGGACGCGGGTCTGGATGTGGAGTCGTCGTTCAATCGCGCGCAGATTAAAGAGCGGGCCGGGGAATGACAAGCGACGCGCTAAAACCAACACAGAGCGCGGGCGGGCCGCACGCGAGTTGCACAGGCTTCGCGCATGGCGACCACGAACTGGGAGGAATTTGATTCAACGCGACAGCGTCCTGGAGTGCGCCAGCCCTCTGGCGCTTTTCGCGTGACTCAGTCATTCCAAAGCGCCAGAGGGCTGGCGCACTCCAAAACCTCGCGGAATTCAGACGGTTCATGAGAAGAAGCTGTGAGAGCCTGTCTGAAAAAGGAGCGCGGCTGTGTCGAAGACCAGCCGCAGCGCGGCGAGAATACTCCAGTGCGCTGAATAATTGAGGCTTGCTGCGGCTGGTCGCGGACGACACAGCCGCGCTCCGGGGTATTCAGACAGCCTCTAAGAAATGCATCTCGCGGGCGGGCCGCCCGCGCTCCGATGTGCTCCGATGTGTTTGCGGTTTTGTGTGCCGCCGGTCATTCTTGGCGCATGGAATCTGCGGACGGCCATCAACGATTGTTTGTCGCCATCTGTGTGCCCGATGATGTGAAATCGCAACTCAGTCGCGTGCAGTCGGAATTGAAGTCCGTGCTGCCGCCGAAATCAACGTCCTGGTCGAAGCCGGACAACATGCATCTGACGCTGCGATTTCTTGGGAATGTCCAGAACGGACAAATTCCGGAGCTTGTTCAGAGATTGGATTCCAGCCTCACGGGTTTTGGTGCCATTGACCTCGTTTGTGAGCGACTGGGTTGTTTTCCCGACCTGCGTTTTCCCCGCGTCGTCTGGGCCTGGGTGCATGATGACGCGGATCGTTTGATCCGGTTGCACGGATTGGTGAACGAGGCGGTGGCGGGGTTTGCGGAGAAGCCGGCGGAGAAACGATTTGATGGCCACATCACACTCGCGCGGCCCAAAAACATCAAACGTCACGACGCCGAACGGCTGGCGGCGTTCGTTCGAGACGCAACGCAGAGGCGATTCGGAAATTGGAACTGCACGGCCGTGGAACTGATCCGAAGCGAACTGGACCCCGCTGGCAGCCGATACACGACGTTGAAGACGGTGAAACTGTGATGCACTGAACAGCAATGAGCTACTCATCGAAAGTGCGAGCGGAATAGGTTCTGAAGATCGCAGGCCAGTTCA
>DAOLDN010000623.1:0-2216 GCA_035327385.1 Verrucomicrobiota bacterium
GTCCGGTGGCGTTTGAGATGGAGCGACGACCACCAGAGGGGCATGGATCTGAAACTGATGTTCCGCGAGGCGGGTCGGAGACCGGCGCTCCCATCCGTGTGAAAACGTCCGTGCTGATTTGTTTCGAGGACGTTTTTCCGTACGTGGTGCGAGATTATGTGGACGAGGACACGGACTTTCTCGTGAACCTTACCAACGACGGCTGGTTCGGCAACAGCGCGGAGCAATGGCAGCACGCGGCCACCGCCGTGTTTCGTTCCGTGGAAAACAACGTGTCGTTGCTGCGCAGTTGCAACAACGGATTGACCTGCTGGATTGATTCGCGAGGGCGTTTGCGCGAAATCCTCCGCGACGACGACGGCAGCATTTACGGCCCGGCGGTGGCGACGTGGTCAATCCCCACACTCGGCGAAGGTTCAATCCGGGAGCGCACTTTTTACAATCGCCACGGCGACTGGTTCGGGTGGACAAGCGTCGTTGTGGCGTTTGGCGCGTGCGTCCGGAGAATCTTTCGCAAGCAACACGGTGACGCCTGACACAGGCCGCGCATTGGCGGACGGGAAATCACTTGGCGGCAACCTTTGCGATGGCTTCCTTCATGGCTTTGATCTGCGCCTCCACACCGCCGCTGGAAACGGCGACGATCTTCCCGTCCAGACCGATGAGAAAACTGATGCGTTGCGCCATGGCTTTGGTGGGATCGCGACGCGCGCCGTAAGCGTCGGCCACCTTGCCATCTGTGTCGGCCAGCAATGGGAAATTGAGATTGTGTTCGGCGATGAACTTCTTGTGGCTCTCGGCGGAATCAAAACTCACGCCGACCACCTGAACATTATTGGTCTGCAACTCACCCATGTCGTCGCGCAGCGTGCAGGCCTGTTTGGTGCAGCCGCCGGTGAAGTCCTTGGGATAGAAATACAGAAGAACGATCTTCTTGCCGACCACATCGGCGAGTTTCCATTCCTTTCCGTCCTGGTCTGTGCTGGTGACCAGCGGCGCGGTGTCGCCGACTTTCAACGGTTCGGCGGCATGGATTGAAACGGCGGTGACAGCGGCAAACAACATGGCCGCCGGAAGTTTGAAGACGGGGAAGGCGATGGTTTTTTTCATGGTGGTGGATTGGACGGCTGGCAGTGGCCAAAGGTGTCAAACTTTCATGCGATTCGAGATTTATGAAAGTGAAGGTGTTTCACAAAATCGGCGAAACCCGCCGCCTGATTGGAAAGGCGTTTGTGGATTTCGAGGTCTTTGATGCGTCCGGCGTCATCGAGCAGATTGTTGATTTGGGGCATGAACACGCGTTCCGGGTAGATGTGAGCATTGCGGTAGGCGAAAACGGCCTGCAATTGCTCCACCGGCCTGAGCGCCCCCCAAATCCCGGCGGCAAGTCCGGTGAAACAAACGGGCTTTCGTTCAAAACTTTCCGGAAATTTGAGCATGTCTATGAAGTATTTGAGCACGCCGGGAACGCCGCCGTTGTATTCGGGTGTGACAACGTGCAATCCCGAGGATTGCAGGACGGCGTCGGAGAACGGTTTGAACGATGCCGGTTTTGTGGCGTAGGAACTGGGAGCGAATATCTCCGGCGGCAAAAGGGCCAGATCAATGACATGAAACGGGACTTTCAACGCCGCGTAAATCTCCTCCAATTGCGCCACGACCTTCCGCGTGTTGCTGCCGGGCCGGTTCGTTCCTGCGACGATCGTCATCATGCCGGCAAATGTAGGGTAAATCGGCGGCAAGGCAACTGTTGACAGGCGGATGAAACTTCCGTTGCACGTCTCTTGTTTGTCCCGATTCGCCCGTCTGCAATGGATTCAAGTTGGGAACGTGCGGACAGGCATCGGGAGAATCAGCCGCGTTCTCACGAACGCAGCCACGAGGATGGGCGCGTTTGCGGAAAGCTCAATGTGCAACCTGCGACGCGGGTTTGTCCGGAGGCGTGTGAGCGACGGCGGGCTGCGGTCGCGGCGAACGGCGAAGGTGGTTTTGAATCCACAACCGCCAAACCATGATCAGCGCCTCGCGCACGATGTGGCCGGACATCTTGGAATGGCCCTGCACGCGTTCGGTGAAAATGATCGGCACTTCCACCACTTTCATTCCCCGCCGCCAGAGTCTGTGGGTCATCTCGATCTGGAAACTGTAACCGTTGGAGTGAACGGCATCCAGGTCCACGGACTGAAGCGCGCGGCGTCGGAAACATTTGTAGCCGC
>DAOLDN010000624.1:0-2215 GCA_035327385.1 Verrucomicrobiota bacterium
CGCTTTCGCATCGTAAGCCTGCGGTGGAAAGGCGGCAGAGGGCTGCCGCAGTCCAGGACGCTGGCGCGTGGTTCGACATCACCAAGTCTTTCCGCGGCTACAAATCTTTTGAAAATGCGTCAGCGATTTGCCGGGCCTGATTTGGCATTCCCCGTTTCGTGCCTTTCAGTTTTCTCCCGGCCAGTATTCCGCTCACCGGCGATTGCCTCCATCGGCTCGATTTTCACAAATCGAAGCCAGACAAGGACGGCCATCCATGACAGCGGGTCGCGGAACAGACGGACTTTTTTGCCTTCGCCATAGGAGCGTGAGCGGTAGTTGACCGGCAATTCCACGGGACGGAATCCCTTGCGGATGAGTTTGACCAGAAGTTCGAAATCAAAGTCGAAGCGGTCACATTCCAGTTCCAATCCGTAAAGACAGTCGCGGCGGAACACCTTGAACATCGTGAACGGGTCGCGCAGGCGTTGAAGAAACAGGACGTTGACGAGCGTCGTGAAAAACCAATGACCGGCATTGAAGATGAGGCTGAGACTGGTCTGCCCGATGAACTGGCGCATCTTCATGACGTTGCGCCCGCCGTGACGCGAGCCGAGAACAAACGCGCCGCGTCCGGACAGCAGATGTTCAATCAACGCGTCATAATCCTCCAGGTCGTATTCCAGATCCGCGTCCTGAATGAGAACGTAATCGCCCGTCGCCGCCTTCAACCCGGAACGAACCGCATGGCCTTTTCCGCGCGGCTGGTCCTCGAGAATCAGCTTCACGTTCGGATGACTCTCGAATCGCCGCGCGGCTTCGCGCGTGCCGTCGGTGGAATTGCTTTCCACGATGATGATCTCCATCCGAACGCCGGGGATTTCCTTGAGCAACAACGAATCCATCAATTTGCCGAACGTGGCTGCTTCGTTGAACGCGGGAACGATCACCGAAAGCACCGGCTGGGATCGAATATCCGACTTTTGGGCAAAGGCCATGACGCCGCTGGCCACGACGCGACGATGTCGCAATCGCGCTTTGCGGGGAAGCATGCGCGCGGCGGCGCGCACCAGCGGAGTGAGGACAGGAACCGGAAACCGTTCAAAATGCCGCCGGATGTATTCCAGATTCAGCACTTTCCAGCCGGGCTGCACGATGACGTTTCGGAAACCAGACCTGAAGAGGGCCGTCTGGAGCGTTTGCGAATCGAAATACGTGAGGTGTTCCGGCTTGAATTCCATCCATTTCTGGCGGAGAAATCTGGCCGACCACGAGTCCAGCGAGGGCGTGGCGACGAACAGCGTTCCGCCGGGTTTGAGCACCCGATGGATTTCACGCAACAATGCCCCGGGCGAACGGACGTGTTCCAAAACGTCGGACAGCACACAGAGGTCGAATTGTTCCGGCTCAAGCGCGACATGATTCAATTCGCCGCGGGTCACGGAACCATTCTTCAATCGTCGCCTGGCTTTCTCACAAGCGTCCTCCGAATACTCGATGCCGGTGACGTTCCATCCCGCGGACTCCGCCGCCGCCAGAAATTCCCCGTCACCGCAGCCCACTTCCAACAATGTGCCGGCTCGACTTCCGCGATAACGCTGAATCTCCGAAAGATAAAGCCGCGCGGTGGCTTCCTTGACTTCACTGCCGATTCCGCGTCCGGTTTCATCGTCGCTGCCGAGGAAATAGTCCGCTCCGTAGATGCGCGCCAGTTCATCATCGGCGGGTTGAGGATTCAGGAAAACCAATCCGCAATCGTCACAACGCACCACCCGATGACCGTGGGTTGAGAACAGGTAATAAACCCTCGTGCCGTCGCAGACGTGACAGGCTTTGACCACGGGCTTTTGATTGTTCTTGGAGTCCATCAAGTTTATGCCGGTGCGCGTTCAGAGGGTTTCATCCGCGCCCGAACGCCGCGACGGGCGAATGTCACGATCGCGATAACAACAATCGCCGAGACTGAAATCCAGAAAAGCACGCAGGCAGTCTGCCAGTGGCGCGGGCGATAAACAAACTCCACGCGATAATCCCCCGCCTCCTCCACGAACACTCCCTTGAACACGCGATTGACCGTCAGCACGGGCCGGGGACTGTTGTTGACCCGCACGGTGAAATCCCGCGCCTGACCTTCACTCAGGCAGATGACACCGGCTGTCGGCGCACGAACCTCAAACGAGGTTGAATTCGGCTGTAACTGGCAATTCGTCGCAGGCACAACAACCGCCTCGCCGTT
>DAOLDN010000625.1:0-2212 GCA_035327385.1 Verrucomicrobiota bacterium
GCCCCGTGTGTAAGTATTTTGTTTGATCGCATTGATCGCGGCCTGGTCTCCGAGGGAATCCATGACCATGTGGGATACCAGTTCGCAAAAGCCCTCCTTCGCATCGCCGGAAATCGCCACATTGCGGGCTGGCGGCAGGTTTTCGACCATCCAGGCGTGCGCACATTCGTGGACAAAGGTGGACTTGAGATCCGAGCGCGACATGCCGGTCATAAGATTCACCTCATGAAAGAGCCGGCCACCGTTGGTCTTTGTCAACAGGCAGCCCATCACATTGGGGCATTGGTAATCGCGGCCCGGGATTCCGAACATGGCCACCAGACTGACCCGGTCCATCACGGAGATGGACACGTTGTCATCGGGGAACTTGATGAACCGCACAAATAGCCGGTCCATTTCTTCCCTGACTTCCCTGCAAAGTTCCAAGGCCTGTGTTCTTCAAGCACCACGGACTTCACGTCGCGCGCACAAAGCGCCCGTCCGTCTGCCAGTTGGGTGACGTTTTCAGCCACAGGCAGGCTGCAAACGTAACATTGGTCCGTCAGTTGAATGCAGTTGTGGCAGAGCTTTTCTCTCTGACCGGTGACCTGATCGGTCCAGAGGTAAAGGGTCAACCCCTCGATGTCCTTGTTGCACACATGGCAGATTTCCGCCCAGCCAACGCTCACCCATGTCGTCAGGAAGACAATCATCCACCTTGCTTGTCGGCGATTCATTGTGCCCCGACCTCAAACCATAAAGCTGCGCCTGCGGCAATCAGAAATTGCAGCGGGCCGATGCGCCGAATGTCACCAGACGGACCGGGTTGCGGGACGAGTCAACCCGGCAATTTGCCCTTTTCACTATTGCCGCAGCGCCTGTTCCGATTTGACGAACAGTTCCCCGGGTCTGCCTGAGTGCAGCAAGCCTGTCACGGTCGGTTTGTGGACTTTCACGCCGCACAGACTGAGTTCGCCGGCGATGACGGATCGCGGCGATGCCTGCCAAGGCAATCTGCAAAGGTGGTCCTCGCCGATGCCGACACCGACCCGCGCGCGGCAAGGCGGCTGCTATGGGTCTGAGATGTGTGTGATGTCGCTTGAACTTTGCGTGCGCCAAGGAGGTGGGGTCGGTCCGGGAATTGCCCTGGAATGGATGGAAATACGGGGCAATTCCCGGTTTGGATGGTGGGGTTGACGGGAGCCGCGGCGGAACTCCATCCTATCAGCCGCCAACAGCAGGTGTAGTAAAATGGCCATCAAGTCCAAATCAATACCGATCAAGCGCCTCCTCGAACGCTACGAGTGCGGTCCGTTCTTCGACGAAATGGTGGATTCCAAGTCCACGGTGCGCCCCCACTACAAGCGTTTCTGCGAATTGTTCCAGCAACTGACGAACAAGGAATTCGACCTGAAACGCCAGTCGGTGGACCTCGCTTTTCTGCGCCAGGGCATCACGTTCAACGTCTATGGCGATTCGGCCGGGACGGAAAAGATTTTCCCGTTCGATCTCGTCCCGAGAATCATTCCCGGAGCGGAGTGGGACGCTGTGGAACGCGGTCTTGTCCAGCGCATCACCGCCTTGAACCTCTTCCTCCACGACATTTATCACGGACAGAAAATCCTCAAGGACGGCGTCATTCCGCCGCACTACATCCTGTCCGGGAAACATTTTCGCCGCGAGTTCGTGAATTTCAACGTGCCCAAGGACATTTACATCCATGTTTGCGGCACGGATTTGATCCGCGATGACCAGGGCAATTACCTCGTGCTGGAGGACAACGCGCGCTGTCCCAGCGGCGTCAGTTACGTGCTGGAGAACCGGCGCGCGATGAAGCGGACGTTTCCGGGAATGTTTGAGAGCGTCGGCGTGCGGCCAGTGGAGGATTATCCGCAGGAACTCTTGAAGATGCTTCAACACGTGGTGCCCGGCGGCGTGGCCGATCCCACCGTGGTGCTGCTGACGCCCGGCGCTTACAACTCCGCGTATTTCGAGCACACGTATCTGGCGCGGCAGATGGGCATTGAAATCGTCGAAGGCCGCGACCTGGTGGTGCGTGATTCGCGCGTGTTCATGCGCACGACCAAGGGATTGCAGCCGGTGCATGTCATCTATCGCCGCATTGACGACGATTTCCTCGACCCGACCGTTTTCCGCCGCGATTCGATGCTGGGCGTGCCGGGCATAGTCCACGCCTATCGCGCCGGCAACGTGTCGCTCGCCAATTCCATCG
>DAOLDN010000626.1:0-2210 GCA_035327385.1 Verrucomicrobiota bacterium
CCCGCTGACCAGTTTGATCAGGTCGATCTGGATCTTATTGCGGTCTGTCATAAGGTCATTCTTCACGAAAACCGTAGGATTGCAACATGAGGTTCAGGTTTTCCGGCGTGGCCTCGCCCCACTTTTCATGGGCGGCTTGAGCGGCTTGTTCAAAGTTGCGTTCATTGAATTCCAATACACTGTCTGGCGGAGGCCAACTACCAACGGTCGCTGCTTCCAATACTTCATGATAAAGCGAAACGGATAATTCCCGTTCGCTTAACCCGGCGTGAATGAGCAGCCGAAACTCGCGCCCAGTAATCCGGGTTTGCGCGACGGCCTCGCGCTCCAGCGCGTCCACCATTGGCGCGGCGGTGAACTGAATGTCAGTGATGACGAACCCGCCCCGCAGTCGGACGTTTTTGAATGAGGCCGGATCAATCATCGGTTGGCCTTACAACTTAAAATCCTTGTCCGTCACTGCGCCTTCGCTGGCGCTGGTGACGCGGGCGGCGAATTTGGCGGCGTTATCCATGTTGCCCGATGATTCAGAAAAACGAGCCGAAGACAGACGGAATTTCTTTGACGACGGCGCGCAGGCTGGAGTTGCGTTGTCGTAATTCGGCGTCCAGCGCGGCATCGGAATCTTTCGGGCTTTCCAAAATACGCGTCACTTCCGCCTCGCGTTCGGCAAAACGTTCCGCGTGCGGATGGCGCGCGTTGCGCCAGTGGCGGAGCAGGCGTTCGCGATACGCCGGCACGCGCCAGAGCAGCCGGCCATACTCCAGCTTGGCGTATTCTTGAACATGGATGCCGTTCACGAACATGGCGTCAGTGTATCACACGGGTTCAACCGAGCAATCCCACGCGTTTGGCCCATTCGGCATGGGCGCGGTCGCGCGGTTCATTGCGCTTCAACTTGGGCGCGAGCAAGTCGGCGGGGGCGGGAACAATCAGATTCAATTTACCAATCTGCTTTTGCGTCGCGCGCGATTGCCAACCGGCAGGGAGTTCGTTCAATACCGTTTCCGGCATCAGATTAACGTGCCAGCCGTGGGTGCGCTCGAATTCGCTGCCGATGAGGGCTTCGTAGCAGAGCATGGCCACCTCGTCGCTATCCGTGACCGGATCAACATCCATGCTCGCTTCGGGAAGTTCGCTGGTGATGCCGCGATCCTGAGCGTGCCAGAGCAATGCCGCCGAGCCGATCAACGTGAGGTTGCCGGGCGACTTCAAACTCGCGCCGACTTCAGCAAGCCAATCGGCCACTTGTTTTCCGCTTTTGAGTTCGCGTCGGGGCATAAATCATTTCACAACTTCAAGTCCTTGTCCGTCACTGCGCCTTCGCTGGCGCTGGTGACGTGGGCGGCGAACTTGGCGAGCACGCCGCGTGGATATTTCGGCGCGGGTTTTTTCCACGCCTTCTTGCGCTTGGCGAGTTCCTTTGCGTGCACGTCGAGGGTGAGCGTGCGTTTCACGGCGTCGAAAATGATCTTGTCGCCGTTCTTCACGAGGGCGATCGGGCCGCCGACGTAGGATTCCGGTGTGACGTGGCCGACGACGAAGCCGTGGCTGCCGCCGCTGAACCGTCCATCGGTGATGAGCGCGACGTCTTTGCCGAGGCCTTTGCCCATGATGGCGCTGGTGGGCGCGAGCATTTCGCGCATGCCCGGTCCGCCTTTCGGTCCTTCGCTGCGGATGACGATGACGTGGCCTTTCTTGACCGTGCCATTGAGAATCGCTTTTAGCGCCTTCTCTTCACCCTCGAACACGATGGCTTTGCCTTCGAAGCGCAAGCCTTCCTTGCCAGTGATTTTGCCGACTGCGCCGGTGGGGGCGAGGTTGCCGTAGAAAACGACGAGGTGGCTGTCCTTTTTGATCGGGTTGTCGAGCGGGCGGATGATCTGTTGGCCGGAGGGATAAGGTTTCACGTCGGCGAGCGTCTCGGCCACATGGCGGTAGGCGGCGTCGCGATCGGCGCGCAACTGCACCTGCGGCTGCGGCCGTTTCGCGCCTTCCTCGGCAAAGCGGCGTGCCGCCTCCTCGCGGCCGACCGGCTCGCCGTTCCAGAAGCGCGTGCCGGCGGCATCGATTGCGAACTCGATCTTCGCCGGCTCGGGCTCGTTGACCGCCGCGTCGGCCCGCGGCAACTCGAGCTTGACCGCGTGGGTGAGCAACGGCGCGGTGACGATGAAGATCACCAGCAGCACCAACATCACGTCGATCAGCGG
>DAOLDN010000627.1:0-2206 GCA_035327385.1 Verrucomicrobiota bacterium
AGTCGGCGGCGGGTTTCGCGTAATAGTCTTTGTACTTGTAGTAATAATACTCCGAGGTGTTGACCTCCACGCCGTTGAACACCAGTCCGAGCACCTCCGCCTTGCGCTGGTAGAGCAGGTCCAGTGCGGCGCGGGCGACGCGGGCCGACGTGCTGTTGGCGCGGAACACGAACAGCACGCCGTCCATCAACGGAGCGAGACTCGTGACGTCGTCCGCCGCCATCACGGGCGCGGTGTCGAAGAAGACATAATCGTATTCCGCCGTCATCTCGTTGATCAAATCCCGGGTGGAAGCCGCGAGGAACATTTCCCCCGGTTGCTGCGCTCCGCGACCGCAGGGCAGCAGGTGCAGATTGAGAGTGGACGTGGTGAGCACGGACTGTCTCCACGTTCCCGGCTTGGTCAACGCCCCGGTCAGTCCGTCGTTGTTTTGCAGTTTGAACCGCTTGTGCAACAAGCCGCGACGCAGGTCAGCGTCCACCAGCAACACCTTCGATCCGGCCAGAGCCATGGTGATCGCCAGATTGGCGGTGGACATGGACTTGCCGTCGGACGGGATCGCGCTGCTCACAACCAGCGTCTTGGGTCGCGTGCCCTCGGTGGCCATGTACAGCAGCGAGGAACGCACGTTGCGATACGCCTCGAAGAACGCATGCCGGTCGTCGTCGGGCTGCAACAACGCGACACCGGTGTTCCTGTCCCCCGTTTTCACCAGCGGAATCTGTCCCAGAACGGGTTCGTCGAACATGTCCTGCAAATCCGTGAACGTGGTGGCGCGGTCGTCAAAACGTTCCAGGATTAGAAGGATTCCAACGCTGACCAGCAGGCCCAGCGCGGCGGCGATGATCAGGCCTTTGACCGCGCCGACTTCCGCCGGTTGTGGCGGCGAGGCGCGTTGCATGACGGCGACACTTTCCTGGCTGATGTCCTTGTCCACGCCCAGCGTCTGCATTGCGGCCAGCAGGCGGTCGTAGAGGCTCTGCACCCTTGCCTTGTTGGCGCGGATGCGTTCGTACTCGGCCATCTTGCGGCTGATGTCCAGGGATTTGACCTCCCATTCCTTGATCTCGCGGTCGAGGTTGGTGATTTGGAGACCGACGGACGTGCGACGGTTTTCGATCTGTTCGAGGCTTTGTTGTCTGAAGATTTCAAGCAGCCGTTCCTGCCGGTCAATTTCCTCGGTGAGCTTGATGATTTTGGGATGTTTGGGTTTGAGGTAGGCGGACCACTCCCGCAATTCGGCCTTCATAAGCTGGATGTCCTGCTTGGCCTTGAGATAGCCGGTGTTGAACGCCTGGGGCAGCACGGAGGCGTCGGCGGTGCGCTGCGCGGTCGTTTCCGCCGCGTCGGTTTTGGCCTGGCGTTCGAGGTTCTGGTCCAGGTCCAGCAGCGTCAGCAACTGGTATTCGGTCTTGAGCGCGGCCTGTTGTTGATTGAGTTTGGCCAGATAACTGTCAGCGCCCTTGCCCTGTTCCTGCAAATACACGACGCTGTTGCTCGCCTGATAGTCCAGCAGTTCGTTCTCCAGTTTCTTCAGGTCGCGTTCCAACGGCACGAGTTTGTCCGTGATGCCGGCCAGCGTGTTGTCCGAGACACCGGTGCGCATTTCCTTTTTGAAATTGATGTATTCCTCCATCACGGCGTCCAGATAGGCCCGCGTGTATTCGCCGTCGGCACCCAGCGCCTGAAAGTTGAAGATGGTCGTTTTGGGAAGCACCGAGATGTGGAGAGTGACCGGGGAAAAGTTGAGGTTGGGCCTCAACGTGCGCACACGCTCTCCGGCGCGCGAGAGAACGGTGGCGCTTTTCATGATCGCCACCTGCGTTCCTAGAAACTGGCTGACCTCCTCCGAATACAGCGATCCCGCGGGCGTTTGCAGCTTGGCACTGACGGTCATCTGGCCGACGGACACGTACATCTTTGGAGCGGTGAAGACGAGCCAGGCCTTGACGCCCACGGCCAGCAGGATGGCCACCGGAAAGATCCACCAGCGCTTTCGCAACTGGTTGAGGTGGCGATGGACGTGATTGAAGAACCTCGCCGTTCGCGTCACGCGGTTCTGGCCTGCGGCTGGATCGGGTTGCATGGCGTGAGGTGCGGCTAGAAATTGATCGCGCGTTGCGAAACGATGATGAAGTCGCCGTCCTCCAGCGCGACGTCGGCGTCAATGTTTCCCTTCTCGAACACGTCGGCGAGGTTCACCTTG
>DAOLDN010000628.1:0-2203 GCA_035327385.1 Verrucomicrobiota bacterium
GACGTCTTACGAATCGTGTGTCTGGACCGCCTCCCAATTCCTGAGTTTCTTTCGCACCAATGCGTCCACCGTCCGCAGCGCCCCGATCATGATGCCGGAGTCGGTCGGGTTGAATTTTGCCCTAGCGAATCCATCGCTGAACGATCCCATCGCGGTCACGAACATCGGCTTCATCGGGCATCACTTGTACGGCGTTTCGCAAATCGTTCCGAACACCAACGCTGCCGCCAGGGGCAAGAGAGTCTGGCAGACGGAATTTCTGCTCAATGATCAGACGATGGAATCCTCGATTCAGACAGCGCGCCAGATTCACGAATGTCTGACCACTGGTAACATGAGCGCCTACATCTGGTGGAAATGTCTCGGCAACATCAACGGGCTGCTGAACGCCTCTGGATCGGTCCAGCGCCGCGGCTACGTGATGGCGCAGTTCAGCCGTTTCGTCCGGCCCGGTTACAACCGGATCGGCGAATCAAACCAGGGTTCGGGAATGGTCAGCGCCTATCGCAATCCCACCAACAATCAACTCGCCATCATCACCGTCAATCCCTACGGCCTGCCCCTGGCGCAAACCATCCATCTCACCAACTTTCCGTCCGTTCTCACCCTGACACCCGTGATCACTTCTGCCACCCAATCCCTGGCCACGTTGCCTGACATCAACGTCACCAACGGTTCGTTCAATTACATTCTGCCACCCAACAGCATCATCACTTTCGCAGGGCAGGCCGTTTTTGGACCTCCCGGCCCCGCGAGCAGACCAGTGCCCGCCGATGGCGAAACCGGAGTGGTTGTCGGCAGCGGATTGAGCTGGTCGCCGGGCAGCAATGCCGTTTCTCACGCAGTCTATCTGGGACTGGACTCCAACGCGGTCGCGCAGGCCGGCACCGGTTCTTCTGAATTCAAGGGAACGGTTTCGTTGCCCGTTTTCACACCGTCGCTGCTCGCCCACCAGACCTATTACTGGCGAGTGGATGAGATAGCCGGAGCGAACACCAACACCGGGCCAATCTGGTCCTTCAGCACCGTGCCCGCTCCTGCGCTGGCGCATCGCTACACCTTCAGTGAAACCGGCGGAACGAGCGTCGCCGATTCCGCCGGAGGCTCCGCTTGGAACGGAACACTGCCCAATGGCGGCGTGTTTGGCAGCGGCCAACTGACCCTGGCTTCGGCCAATCAACGCTACGTGAGTCTGCCAACGGGCATCGTCAGCACGTTGACCAACTTCACGATTGAAACCTGGGTGCGTCTCACAACAACGGCGAACTGGACTCGCATTTTCGATTTCGGCAGCAGCACCACCGTCAACATGTTCCTGACGCCGCAGAACGGCGAAACCAGCCGCCTGCGTTTCGCCATCACAACCGGCGGGGCAGGGGGTGAACAACGCATCAACACGGACACAACTCTCAGCGCCAACGTCTGGTATCACGTCGCCGTTACGCTCAACGGCAACACAGGCATCCTCTACCTCAACGGCATCCAGGTCGGCATCACCAACAATATTACCCTGCGACCTTCGAGCTTGGGCAACACCTCCAACAACTGGCTGGGCCGCTCCCAGTACGACAATGATGCGTATTTGAACTCCACGTTCGACGAGTTCCGAATCTACAGCGTGGCGCTCTCGGCATCTGAAATTGCGGCCACCTATGCGTTGGGGCCGAACAACGTTTTGAGCAACGAGAGTCCGGGGATGGAGATTGTTTCCAATCCGACAAGCCTGACACTGACCTGGCCGTTGGAATCCGCCGGCTACACAGTCCAATCGCGCACCAATCTGTTGTCAGGAAATTGGGTGAATGTTGATTCTCCCCAACCGCAGATCGTGGACGGAAAATGGAGATTGACGCTGCCGGTTCTCGACAATGCACCTGAGATATACTACCGACTGTTCAAGTGAACAACGTGAGTGGAAATCGAGGCTGTCCTCCTTGCCGGACTTGTCGCCATTCCCGCGAGGTCGGACCGACCATGCGTCACGCGTCTGGCGGTGAAGTTCGGATCAATTCGCCTACTGCCGCGGGTCCGCGACAGGTATCTCAATACTCATTGCCCCGTCGCAATCTGGAGATCTCTGCGATTCGTTCAATGTCCCCAAAATGAAACCATACGTGTCAATCATCCTGCAGGCGTTGATTGTCTGCGACGTCCTGGCGCAATCGTCCTCTTCAACAAATGCTCCGGCAGTTGCCGGTGAGCG
>DAOLDN010000629.1:0-2195 GCA_035327385.1 Verrucomicrobiota bacterium
CCGGTTCCTTTACAGCCTGCGGTTGTTCGGGGCCAAATTTGGGCTTGAGAACACACTCCAACTCGCCCAATTGGCGGGCAGTCCCCAGGAACGGCTGCGCTTCATCCATGTGGCCGGCACGAATGGCAAAGGCTCGACGTGCGCGATGCTGGAGAGCATTTATCGCGCGGCGGGATTGCGCGTGGGTCTGTTCACGTCGCCGCATCTGGTATCATTCCGGGAACGCATCCAGGTCAATCGCCAGTGCATCGGCGAGGCGGACGTGGTGCGGTTGGTCGCGGAAATGCAACCCTGGCTCGCTTCGTTTCCGATGGAGCATCATCCGACCTTCTTTGAGGTGGTGACCGTGATGGCACTGCTCTATTTCGCGGAGCAAGAGTGCGATCTCGTCGTTTGGGAAACCGGTCTCGGCGGACGGCTGGACGCGACCAACATCGTCACGCCGCTCGCCAGTGTCATCACCAACATCGCCCTCGATCACCAGCAATGGTTGGGCGAAACCATTCCACAGATCGCGGCGGAAAAGGCAGGCATCATCAAACCCGGCGTTCCGGTCGTGACCGCCGTGGATGATCCGCGTGCGCTGGCGGTCATTGAAACGACGGCAAAACGGCTCGACTCCCGATTGACAATCGTCAAAACGGATCACGCCGCACGCCACGCGCTACACGTTCCGCTGTCGGGAGAACATCAGCGCGCCAACGCGGCACTGGCCGTGGCAACCGTCGCGCAACTGCAATCGCAAATTCCGGTGGGCGACGATGCCATCCGGAGTGGAATGGAAACGGTCTGCTGGCCGGGGCGCATGCAAACCATTTCGCGACCGAGCGGACAACGGTTGATACTGGACGGCGCGCACAATGTCGCCGGGGCGCGGGCGTTGCGTTCGGCATTGGAACGGCAACTTTCCGGCGCGCGATGCACTCTGGTTCTTGGCGTGCTGGGTGACAAGGAATGGCAGCAGGTTTGCGAAGTGCTCGCGCCAGTGGCGGACAAAATCATGACGGTGCCGGTTGCCAGCGAGCGTTCGGCTGATGTCCGGGCGCTGGCGGACGCGTGTCGCGCGGTCACTTCCACGGCAGACATCACGGCCTGTTCTTCGCTCGCGGAAGCGTTGGAACGATGTTCGGCCGATCCAATTGTGGTTATTGCCGGTTCTTTGTATCTGGTCGGGGACGCGCTGGCTTTGTTGGGCGTTTTGCCCTCAACGCCTGACGAGCAGGCGCTGAATGACTGGACTGGAATCAAGCCATCCAATCCACCACACCAACGCTGACGCCCGGCCTGCTGCGCGGTTACGCCTTCAGACCGGCGCTTTGTTGTTCGCCCGGTTCGCGGATATTTTGGCGCTTTGCGTCTGTGCGCCTTTGCGCTAACTCTGGTTCATGCGCGTGTTGATTGTTGGCTGTGGATATGTGGGATTGCCGTTGGCGATGGAAATGGCCCGGCAGGGACACGAAGTGTTTGGATTGCGTCGCTCGGCGGCCATGAAATTGCGGTCGGCCGGCATCACCCCGTTGACAGCAGACATCACGCGACCCGAAACGCTTGCCGGATTGCCGGGCGATTTCGACTGGGTCGTCAATTGCGTTTCATCTGGAGGCGGCGATGCAGAGGATTACCGTCGTTTGTATCTGGACGGAACGCGCAACCTCATCGAATGGCTTTTGAACTCGAACACCTCATCTCCCCGTCCCTCTCCTCCGCTGAGAGCGGAGGAGAGGGTGGTCCCGCAGTCGCGGGATCGGGAGAGGAGGTCCGTGTTCGGCACACACACATCCACGCTTAAGAAATTCATCTACACGAGCAGCACCGGCGTTTATGGACAGAACGACGGCTCGCTGGTGGACGAATCCAGCCCCACCGAGCCGGCAACAGAAACTTCAAAAGTTCTCGTGGGGACGGAGAAACTGCTGCTGGCTGCCGCGGCTCAACAAAAATTCCCGGCGGTGATCGTGCGGGCGGCCGGCATTTATGGACCGGGTCGCGGCTATCTGTTGAAACAATTCCTTCGCGGCGAGGCGCGCATCGAGGGCGACGGCGGGCGGACATTGAACATGATCCATCGCGATGATTTGATCGGGATCATAATCGCGGCTCTGCAATGCGGGCAGCCTGGCACGATTTACAACGCAGTGGACAACGAACCAGTGACACAGCGCGACTTTTTCAAATGGCTTTGCTCCAAACTGAAC
>DAOLDN010000630.1:0-2195 GCA_035327385.1 Verrucomicrobiota bacterium
GTGGAGGCTGCAATCGCTGCCTGACAACACCTGTTACGTCGGCGTTTCGTTTTTCAAGGAAAGTCCGCGCATCGGAGCGGACATGCAAACCAGTCTGGCGCAGGTCTTCGGCGCTGGCGAAGGCATTGTGCTCAAAGGCGAGAAAGCGGTGTTCAACAAGGAACGTGATCGCAAACCGCACCTGAGCGAGGACGGTGCAGAGAAACTTCTCGCACGGGCCATTCAGTCCTACACACTTCAGCACAATGCGCCGCCCAAGCGCGTCGTCGTCCACAAGACTTCCCGTTACTGGCCGGAAGAACTGCGTGGAATGCGGAAGGCGCTCGCGGGAATCTACTATTACGACTTTCTTGCATTGGAATCCCGCGAAACTCGCTTCATGCGGGTCGGCAAGAAACCACCATTGCGCGGAACAGTCATTCAACTCGGGCGGCGGAATTATCTCATTTACTGCAATGGCTATGTTCCCTATCTGCGAAGCTACCCGGGGAAACGCATTCCTCGCCCCTTGGAGGTGATTGAGCATCACGGTGATTCTCCGGCGGTGACGGTCTGCCAGGAAATTCTTGCCCTGACCAAGCTCAATTGGAACAGCTGTGCTTTCGGCAGCGGCATTCCCATCACGATCCGATTCGCGCGTGACGTTGGAAAAATCCTGACAGAGCTTCCGAAAGACGTTCAGCCCGGGACGAAATACAAGTTCTACATGTAGCCTTCAAGCCGGTCGTCACCGGAGCAACCTCATCTTCGTGCCGTGCTGTTGGCCGTTGGCCCGTCTCCTGCCCTTGGCTGCCCCGTGTTCCCATCGTGACAACTCGTGGCGTGTTGAGCATAATCACTGGACTCTTTGTCATGGGTAACGCGACCACATCTTTTCCATTTGGCGGGCGGCAGCAACTGCGGCGGCGCGGCGTCAACCCTTTCCCCACTTGCTCATAATGGACCACACCCAACACAACGGCATCGTCAGTTTCCTTTTGGGCATCGCCGACGACGTGCTTCGTGACGTTTACGTGCGCGGCAAATATCGCGACGTCATCCTGCCGATGACGGTCATTCGCCGCCTCGACGCCTTGCTTGAGCCGACCAAGGAAGCGGTGTTGAAAATGAAAGCGCAGCTCGACAAGGCGAAAATCGCGAATCAAGAAGCCGCGCTCCGCAAAATCTCCAGGCACTCTTTTTACAACACGTCGCAGTTCACGCTGCGTCGCCTGCTGGATAATCCCAAGCAACTCCGCGCCAACTTCACCGATTACCTGGACGGCTTTTCACCCAACGTCACCGAGATCATTGAGAAGTTCGACTTCCGCAACCAACCCAAGAAGCTCGACGAGTCGGACGTGCTCGGCCATCTCATCACCAAGTTTCTCGATCCCGACATCAATCTCAGTCCGCAGCCGGTGCTGGACGGCGAGGGCAAGGAGCGGTTGCCCGGCCTCACCAATCACGGCATGAGCGCGGTGTATGAGGAATTGCTCCGGCGCTTCAGCGAGGAAAACAACGAGGAAGCCGGCGAACACTTCACCCCGCGCGACGTGGTGCATCTCATGGGCGGCCTGATCCTGCTGCCGATCAAAAAGCAAATCACCAGCGGCACGTATCTGCTCTACGACCCGACGTGCGGCACAGGCGGCATGTTGACCGAGGCCGATGTTATGCTCCGCCAGATCGCCGAGGAACTTGGCAAGGACGTGAGTATCCATCTTTACGGCCAGGAAGTGAACCCGGAAACCTATGCCATCTGCAAAGCCGACCTGCTCATCAAAGGCGAGGACGAGGGCAACATCGCGTTCGGATCAACCCTCAGCGCTGATGGTTTCCAGCGCCTGCAATTCAATTTCATGGCGGCCAATCCGCCCTACGGAAAAAGCTGGAAGACCGACCTCGACCGGCTCTGCGGCGGTGACAAGGGCGAGATGCGTGATCCGCGCTTCGTCGTCAGTCACGATGTCAACAACGAGTTCTCCCTCGTCACGCGTTCCAGCGACGGTCAGCTCATGTTCCTTGCGAACATGTTGAGCAAGATGAAGGATGACCCCAAGTCGCCCATCGGCAGCCGCGTCGCCACCGTCCACAACGGCTCGGCGCTGTTCACCGGCGACGCCGGCCAGGGCGAAAGCAACATCCGCCGCTGGATTCTGGCAAACGACTGGCTCGAAGCCATCATCGGACTGCCGGAAAACCCTTTCTACAAC
>DAOLDN010000631.1:0-2189 GCA_035327385.1 Verrucomicrobiota bacterium
GGAGCGGCTCATTGCCGAGCACCCAGACGGGAATGTAATTGGAACGCACCCACTCCATGATGTCCGCCCCATAACCGCGCGCCGAGCCGAAATAACCCACGTTCCATTCGTCGCTCTCGCGATGGATCAACAGGACGAAATCGGGAGGACTGGCAACGAAGTCCGCGAGCATGCGCGCCTCTCCGAAGCTCTGGATTTCCGAGAGCGTGAACAACATCTGACCCGATGAATTGGCGCGCCTTGACAGGTAATTGACCATGGCGCCCTCCGGCAAAACGGCGAGCGTGTTCGTCGGGGCCGTGCAGTTTTCGATCCACGATACCGTCCTTTGGACACATTCGCCGGTGTTGTCCAACCGGTCGTTGTAAGTGAGAATACGGTCGCGACCGCTTCCGACGGGAAGATCCTTTCTCGCATAACGCGCGTTCGAATCCCCCACAAGCCGCACGAGGCCGATGCCGACAAACACCGTGATCAACAAACGGAAGACGGTGGCGTTGACCTGGAATCGTTCCAGCGCCTGCGGCAGAAGGTGCATTGAGATGAAAACCAGAAACAACGTCGCCGGGAGTGCGAGCGTGAATCCGTAGTGGAACACTCGCGGAAACAGCCCCAATTTCGTCAGCAGCCCCAGGCTGAACGCAGCCCAGATGAGTGGAAACACGAGCGACCGGGCGTCGGGCCGGTGACGAGAGCGCCACCATGAGCACGCAAGCACCGCGCCTCCGACAAAAGTGGCGGGCAGCGCCGCATAGCCGGCCAACGGCCACGAGGAATGATTCCATGCCAGCAGGATCAGCGCGGCCAAAAACAATCCCGCAACGGCGGCGACTCTCCATCGTCGCCGCCCGACGCATCCGGCAAACAACGCACAACCCAAAACAATCGCGAGCCAGGCGGAAAAGTAGAATCCCATTCCGCGCAGGTGGAACGCTGGCGCATCCAGTCCCATGCCGCGTTGATAGAATGGATTGCCGGCCACGTCCGAGGTCAACAGCGGCAGCCAGGAGCCGAGTACGATTTGAAACGCGCCACGAAGATTCCAGGCGAACGAAAACCAAACCAGAAATACGAACGGAACGCTGATGCCACCCGCCACGAGACATCCAACGTCCTTCCAGGGAAAAGACCGCCTGCGATCACCGCCGAAACGTTCGACAACCAATCCCACGATCACCGCCGCCGCGACGCCGACGAACATTTCAGGCTTTGTGAGGAAAACGCAGCCCGCACCCAGACCCGCGGCAAAAACATGTCGGCGACGACCGGTTTGAATCCATTTCCAGAGGCAGGCGATGACGACCACCGAGAGCAGCAGGCCGTGAAAGGATTCATAACTGTAGGGACAGATGAAATTGTAGTTGCCGAGGTGCGTGAACTGGCTCAACGCGAACACACAAACCACAACCAGCGTTGCAACTCCCGCAGTCCAGCGTCCGCCCGCGTTTGAAAACAACCTGAATATGAGAGTGAGAAACGCGATGGTCGCACAGAGATTTGCAGCAACCAGCGTCATCATGGATACGCCGAACAGTTTGAATAGCGCGGCATGAAGACAGGCGCTGAAGGGACCTCCTGTGATGTAGGCGATGTCCCGCTGCAAGACCTTGCCCTCGCTGATTTGCCACGGAACGTAAAGTTGCATCCCGTAGTCCACCAGCGCATCGGGCCATTTGCGCCAACTCACAATCAACAACCCCACGAACACGATCCCGATGGCGGTCGGCCAGGCAATGGCGCGAATTTTCCAGGCCTTCGGGATGGGGCCGCATCCGGCCTCTTGCGTGGTGCGCATCGTGCGGATTGTTAGACGACTGGCGGCATCCGGGCAAGATTGATGAGCGTCGTCCGCCAAAACGATTGACCGGCGGGCCTCGGTTGAACAGGCTTTGACCACAATGGCTGTCATCAAACACACCAAACGCGGGCGCAAGTCGCCGGCCCTTGATGCCGCGTGCGGACCGCGTGTCGTCGGCTGCATCATCACACCGGGATACAAACTGCCGCCCAAATCACGCGGACTGGCGTGCGACGTGGTGGAGTTGCGGCTGGACCAGATGCCGGGGTTGACGGACTGGGTGAACCGGGGACGGGAGATTGAATCGCGCGGTTTGCCGGTCATCGTCACCATCCGTCATCAATCCGAGGGCGGTGCGTGGCGCGATGCGGACGGGGACCGCCTTTCACTG
>DAOLDN010000632.1:0-2179 GCA_035327385.1 Verrucomicrobiota bacterium
ATCTCGCCACCGTCCGCCGCGTGTGCTAGAGGTGTCGCAGACCATGAGCGAGACGACGGCTGCGGAAGCAGTCAAAAAGGCCGCCGGACTGTTGGACAACTACCAGCAGAGCGCCGGGTCGTTTGACGAATTGCTGACGGAAACCCGCGAGGTCCGACCGCAATACACCAGGTTGTTCAGCGCCCTGAATGAGTTCTCCTCGGCGGAATTGCAGCGCCGGGCCGACACTTGCGAGAGACTGGTTCAGGAACAGGGGATTGCTTACAACGTCTATGGCGACCCGCGCGGCATGGAACGCCCGTGGCAGCTTGACCCGATCCCGTTCATCGTCGCGCCGGAGGAATGGCAAACGCTCGAAGCCGGGTTGATCCAACGCGCCACGTTGCTCAACGAAATTCTCGCCGACTGTTACGGCGATCAAAAACTCATCCACACCCGCTGGCTTTCTCCGGCCTTGGTGTTCGCGCAACCGGATTTTCTGCGTCCGTGTCACGGAGTGCGCGTGTCGAACCACGCCTACCTGCACTTTTACGCCGCCGATCTGGCGCGCTCGCCCGATGGACGCTGGTGGGTCGTGTCGGATCGCACCCAGATTCCGACCGGCGCGGGCTACGCACTGGCCAACCGCCTCGTCACCTCGCGCATTTTGCCCGAGCCGTTCCGCGACAATCATGTTCACCGGCTCGCCGGATTCTTTCGCGACGTGCAGAACACCCTTTCGCAATTGGCACCGCGTCAGAATGACAAGGCGCGCGTGGTGATGCTCACGCCCGGCCCGCACAACGAAACCTATTTTGAGCAGGCGTATCTGGCGCGTTATCTCGGCTACATGCTCGTCGAAGGCCAGGATTTGACCGTGCGCGACAATCACGTCTTCCTCAAAACCCTCAGCGGCCTTGAACGCGTGGACGTGATCCTGCGCCGCGTGGACGATGACTTTTGCGACCCTCTCGAATTGCGCAACGATTCCATCCTCGGCGTGCCGGGCCTCGTCGAGGCGATTCGCTCGGGCAACGTCACGGTCGCCAACGCGCTGGGCAGCGGCGTCGTGCAAAGCCCGGCGTTCATGTCGTTTCTGCCCGGTCTGTGCGAACACATTCTCGGCGAACCGCTGAAACTGCCCTCCGTCGCCACCTGGTGGTGCGGTCAGGAGGCCGCGCGCCAATACGTGCTCGGACATCTCGATGAACTGGTGGTGAAACCCGCTTTCCGTTCGCACCTGAAAACGCCCGACCCGGCCAGGCCGTTGAGCCAGGCGGAACGCGACGCGCTGGAGAAACACATCCGGTTCGACCCCGACCTGTTCGTAGCGCAGGAACGCGTGCAACTGTCCGACGCGCCGGTTTGGGACACGCGCAAACTGGCCCCCAAACCTGTCGGCCTGCGCGTGTTCCTCGTGCGCACGGCGGGTGGCTATCGCGTGATGCCCGGCGGCCTGACGCGCATCTCGCCGGACGTGGGCGGCCGGTTCATCTCCATGCAACGCGGCGGCAGCAGCAAGGACACCTGGGTGGTGTCACACGCGCCCGTGGATGGCGATACGCTGTTGTCCGCGCCGGGCAAGAACGTCGAATTGCGCCGCACCGGCAACAATCTGCCGTCGCGTCTCGCCGACAACTTCTTCTGGCTGGGCCGTTACTCGGAACGCGCCGACGCCACCGCGCGGTTGCTGCGCACCTCGTTGCAGCGTTTCAATCCAGAACGCGCCGGCGGTGCGTTGCCGGTGATCGTGCCGTTGCTTCAAACGCTCCAGACGCAGGGCCTGCTGCCGGGCATTCTCGACAAACCGGAAGTGCGCCAGAACTCGGAGGCATTCGAGGCGGAATTGCTCGCGGCAATCTTCGACCCGGCGCGACCGGGCAGCCTGCGCCAGATCGCCGACCATCTGCAACGCCTGGCGATGCTGGTGCGAGATCGCACCTCCAGCGACATGTGGCGCGTGTTGAGCCAGCTCAACGACCGGCTGGCGACGCCAACGGCAAGTCTGGTGATGTTGTCGGGCGATGCCGTGGGGATTTTGAGCCAGACACTCATCGGCCTTGCCGCGTTCCACGGACTGGCGAGAGAGAACATGACCCGCGCGCAGGCGTGGCGCTTTATTGACATGGGCCTGCGGCTCGAACGCGCGATGTATCTCTGCACCCTCCTGGACCCGGCGCTGCACCGGCCCGAATCCGAA
>DAOLDN010000633.1:0-2178 GCA_035327385.1 Verrucomicrobiota bacterium
AGCGAAAAGATGCCCAGCCAGAACAACCCGCGCCGCGAGCGTTGCCGATAAATCAACCAAATCGCCACCCCCAGGGCGGCGGTCAGCACGCCAACATCGAGGTATTGCAGCCACTCGGCGCGCGTGGGCGGCGTGGTGGTGGAGGGCAACTCGTGATTCGTTTCGCTGAAGTCGGGCGGGGGAAAGCGGGGTTCGGCGAACGCGTGGACGCTTGCCAAAAGAACGAGTGCGAGCAACGCCGCGCTCAACAGCAGGCGAAGCCATTTGCGATTTACGATGTACGATTTATGCGCGGCGTGACGTTCGCCTCGTAAATCGTAAGTCGTAATTCGTAAATCACTCATGTCAGTGTGCGTGAGTGGTCTTCAGCAAGTACGGCTGGCTTGCCGGCACGCGCCGGAACGCGTCACCGGGACAGGTGCGGGCGATGGCGCACTCGTTGCAGCGGACGCATCGGTCGTGGCGGATTTGTAGAAAGAGCGAGCCGTTGCCGAAGCGATTGCAGCCCTCGACGCACTTGGCGCAACCGATGCAGAGGTCTTCGTCAATCGAGTACTCGTAATACGGGTCTTCGATGAACGTGCGTCTGATAGCGGCCGTGGGGCAAAGCTGATTCTCCGCGGCGGTGGTGAGCGCGTTGGGCTCCGGCTCGAAGTAACCGGTGCAAAGGTTGCAGTAACCGCACATCGCGTAGGCGTGAACGCATTTGACGGCAGACTGTTCGAGCACGCACTCGGTGGCGCAGTTGCCGCAGCGCAGACATTTCTGCGGATCAATCTGCCAGACCCAGTTCTCCGCCTGACTGCGACCCGCCAGCACGCCGCCCAACACCCCGAGGCCGGTGGCGGCAGCGAGCCGCGCGCCGTTGCGCAGGAAGGTGCGACGACTCGAAGGCTCCTTGTTGGGGTTGGAATTCATGGGGCAACAGCGGGGAAAAGCACCAAGCACCAACATCCAAACACCAGAGAAGCTCCAAATTCCAAACAGCAATCCCGCGCTGCGGCAGTCTTTGGCGCTTGGGGCTTGATGTTTCTCTGGAGCTTGGAGCTTGGGATTTGGAGCTTGTTTCGGTTCACGTTCATTCGTGGTTCAAGTTTTCCGTTGCATCACGCGGATGGTTCCGGTCACGAGGTCGAGAATGTAAATGCGGCCCTGTGAATCCCCCGCCACGTCGAGGCCGCCGGCGGTGCAATCGGACGGACCGCAGGCTTTGGCGTTCTCGGCGAATGTCTCCGCGCCGGCCACGACGGATTCGAATTCGCCGCGTTCGTCATAAATCTTCACGCGTGGCAAACCCTTCTCGGCAGTGACGTATTTGCCGTCGGGCAACAGGGCGAAACTGATCGGATTGCAGCAGCCGCAGAAGCCGGTGATGCCCATCGAAGTCTTGCCCCACGCGCCGGCGAAGTCGCCGTCCGTGGTGTAACGCTCCATGCGGTGGCGGCCGGGATTGTTGACGCGCAACACGCCGTCGCGCGCCAGCACGACGCTGAAGAATGGACTGGGCACGATGAAGCCGGGAATGTTTCGCTCCGGATCGCGTTCGCCGAGACGCCCGGCCAGCTTGCCGGAGCGGTCGTAGCGCAGGATCACGCGCTGACCGGCGTCGGCAACAAAGACATCGTTTTCTGCGAGCGCGATTCCAGTGAACCACGACTTGGCTCCGGCCGAATCCCAGGTGGCAATCCGATTGCCCTTGGCGTCAAACACTTCGAGGTGATCGCGCACGCCGATGAAAGCGTTTCCATCCGCCGCGATGACGGCGCAACGAGGCGGTTCGGAAAGCGCAATTGCCTTTGCAGGCTGGCCCTCGGTGTTCAGCGCGGTGACATAATTGCCCGAGCAAACATGGATCGCGCCATCCGGTCCAACGGCGAGACGTCTGGCTTCGGCATGCGGAGCTTTCCAGCGGGCGACTTCCTCGTGCGAGATGAGCTTGGGATCGGTGCGTTGCAGATGGGAAACATCGTAGGCGAACGAGTTTTTCGTCTGCGCGGCGTCACCTTGCGCGCGTTGCATAGCGATGGCGCTGAGAATCGCCATTGTGCCGGCAGCTTGACTGAAAAATTCACGACGGGAGGAAAGTTCATATTCGCGTTTCATGAAAGACCTCCCCGTTTGGCAGACTTCGCCGAGAGTGCGGCGGGAAGTCCGCAGTCGGTGAAGGCGGTACAGCGC
>DAOLDN010000634.1:0-2166 GCA_035327385.1 Verrucomicrobiota bacterium
AAGGACGCGAGCTATCGCACGGCGTTGCTGGGCAAATGGGGATTGGGGCGCGAGAACGGTTCCGGCTCACCCCAGTCCGCAGGCTTCGATGAATTCGCCGGCTATCTCGAAAACAAACACGCGCATGATTACTACCCGGAATACATCTGGCGTTACGACCCGCCAAGACCGGAACACTCAGGTTGGGACGGCAGGGTGGTGCTCCATAAAAATGAAGGTGGAAAAAAGGGCGCATACTCCACGGAAGTGTTTTCGGAGGCGGCTCTGAATTACGTCCGCATCAACAAGCCGGATCATTTCAACCGTTATCGGCCCTTCTTTCTCATGCTCAGTTTCAACGCGCCCCACGCCAACAACGAATTGGGACGACTCACCGGCAACGGAATGCAGTCGCCCGACGACTCGCCCTACACGGATGAAGACTGGCCCCGGACCGAGAAGAACAAAGCCGCCATCATCACCCGCATGGACCATGAGATCGGACGGCTGATCGGCAAACTGCATCAGTTGAACATCGCCAGCAACACGCTCGTGCTTTTCACCAGCGACAACGGGCCGCACAAGGAAGGCGGAGTTGACCCCGATTTCCTCAAAAGTTCGGGCAACCTCCGAGGCATCAAGCGCGACCTCTACGAAGGCGGCATTCGCGTTCCTCTCATCGCCTGGTGGCCCGGAACAGTTCGTGCGGGCCAGACTCCGGATTTGCCCGGCGCGCTTTGGGATTTGCCCGCCACATTTGCCGACATCGCGCTCACGCAGTGGCCCACCAACACCGACAGCATTTCCATCTACCCGACTTTGCGCGGCACCATTCAGACCAACCGTCACGAGTCGTTCTACTGGGAAATGCACGAGCCTTCGTTCCATCAAGCCGCGCGCATTGGCGATTGGAAAGCCGTCCGACCGCCACCCGGCTCAAAGCTGGAGCTTTACAATCTTAAAACCGACCCGTCGGAAAAGGACAACATCGCCGACAAACACCCGGACATCGTCGCCAAATTCGAGACGTATCTGAAAACGGCGCGTGTGGATTCGCCCAGATGGCCGGTCAAAAAGGCGGACGACAAACCTCAAGCCGCCACGAATTGACGCGCAGATAGCCGCTGATTCCCGACTGAAATCCATTCTCGCTGCCTCAAACGCTTTGCGATGTTGACGTCACATTCCTTGTGCGAGAGTGAATCGGGGGATTGATTTCGGGTTCCGATTTTCGGAAAGTGCTTCATGCGCATGGAGATACTGTCCTACGTTATTGAGTTCGCCGTGCAAACGGTCTTTTTGCTTGTCGCGCTCTGGTTCATGCTCAAGGTGCAAAAGCTGCAATACAATTTCCTCGGTCTGCTGGGAACAGCCGTCCTCGGCAGCGCATTGGACATGATTCCTCTGGCCGGCCACTACATCTCCGTCGTTGCGCTCTACTTCTGCATCTGGAAAATGACCCGCGCCGATTTATTCCCGGACGCGGTCTTCACGGTGGTCGTGGCTTACGCGCTGATGTTCTGCATGAACCTGTTTTTGCTCGGAGCGTTGATGGGCGATTTGAGGGCCTCCACGCAGGACGACGAATTTGGACTGGACGCCATCGAAATGGAAACGGAAGTAGAATACGACTCGGGCGTCGAATCCGCGCCGGGAATCGCGGCCTCAACCAAGAAACCGAAATCCGCTGACAGCAAATCTTCAACCGGAAAATACGCCGGCATGTTCACCTTGAAGGCCGTCGTTCTCGGAACTGCGAAATCCACCGTCACAATCTCCGCGGCTGACAAAGATTACGTCCTCGGCGTGGGTGAAACCGTTGAGGTGCGAGTTGGCAGGGAAATGCTCACGGTCAAATGCGAAAAAGCCGACAAATCCGTCGTCATCCTCAGCGTCGGCGGGGAAACGGTCAGGCTGTTCCACTGAACCGCATTGGAGCGCCGGGCTTCCGCCCCGGCTCGTTGACGTGCAAAAGCAGGTTCGCGCCGGGTCGGAGACCGGTGCTCTGGTTCATGGGGAGGAAACGTGCGCGCGGCAGGCCGTTTGAATGAAATGCGGACCACAGATTCGCGGATGTATTCGGGCAACGTGACATCCTAAGCCACGTTTCCGGTCAAGACTGCGATTCGCCGAACTGGTCCACTTCCTTGGACACAAAACTGACGCACAAACCCGCCAACACCATCG
>DAOLDN010000635.1:0-2164 GCA_035327385.1 Verrucomicrobiota bacterium
GCGCTCGAGTTGGTCGAGGATCTCGCGAAGGCGACGCTCAGCGGCGGCGCGGGCACCGGCATCAGTCCCGTGCTCGCACGCGCGGCCCGTGAAGCCGGAGCGTTGACGGTCGCGCTGGTGACGACGCCGTTCGATTGCGAAGGCAACCGCCGCCTGAAACAGGCGCGCGAAGGTTTGGAATCATTGCGCGCGGCGGCGGACGGAGTCATCTGCGTCCCGAATCAGAAGGTGTTCAAGCTGATTGATGAGAACACCACCGTCACGGACGCGTTCGCGAGAACGACCGGCCTTGTGTTGGACGGCGCGCTCGGCTTCTGGCGGCTGTTGAAACATCGTGGCCTCATCGAAATTCATTTCGACGAACTCTGCGGCGTGCTGCGCGACAGTCATCGCGAAAGCAGTGTTGTCGCCGTGGAGGCGGCCGGCCCCACTCGCGCCGCTGACGCCGCTGAAAAACTCTTTTGCCATCCCCTGATGGACGGGGAGAACACCGCCGCCACCGCTGAAACCGTGCTGGTCAGTCTGATGGGTGGTCCGGACATGACGATGGCCGACATCAACCGCGTGATGGAACGCATCAGCCAGCATTGCGGCCGGGCTCAGATCACGATGGGGGCCGCTGTGGATGAAACGTTCCGCGACAGGCTCTGCGTGACGTGGATCGCGGCGGCACGCGCGCCGTCGGCCAGACGCCAGTCTGACACCGCTTCCGGTGCCAAACACGAGGCACCCGATCTCGACACTCAATTGCTTGAAAAGCAAACGACATCCAAACCCGCTTCGCGTTTCGTTCCGCCCGCGCCGGTGCTGACGCCGGAGCAACAGACCCGTTTGATGACCCGCCAATCCGGCAGTCGCCAGCGCAAAACAGGCCCCAAGATGCGTCAGGGCCAGTTGCCCCTGGAAATCGTCAACAAGGGCCGGTTCGACAACAGCGAACCGACCATTCACAAGGGCGAAGACCTCGATTTGCCGACATTCATCCGCAGGGGAGTGGTGTTGAATTGAGATTGAGTTTCAACCCAGTTTCGCCTCCGCTTCACCCGGCGTCACGCCGCGAAGCAGCACCGTCTTGTGTCTTGAAGTGTGGCCACGCACCAGTTCCACCGCGCTCTTCGGACAGTCGAGTTTCTCCGCAAGCAATCGCACAAGCGCCTCGTTTGCGGCCGAATCCACGGGCGGCGCGGTCACTTTGATTTTCAGTTCGTTGCCAATCGTCCCCGCGATTTCATTCCTGGACGACCTGGCTTGAAGTTTGACGGAAACCAACACGCCGTCCGCATCAGCGGACAGGAACAAGGCAGGATTCGCATCGGGCGCGCTCACTTCAACGTCTTCACAAATTCATCCGCGCGCGTGATGGCCTTGTTCATCTGGTCAATGAGGCGCGTGATTTCCTGCTGGATGCTGGTGGTTTCGCCCTTGAGCGACGCCACGGCCTGGGCGTTGAGGTTGTGCTTGAGATAGAGGACGTAGTCTTTGAACTGGCTCAACACGGGAGTCATGCTCTGCTCGGCGCTGGTCATGGCAGTGTGAAGCTCGTTGTAACGCTGGCGCGTCGCGGTGAGTTGCTGCCGGCTGGCGTCCTTCAACGATGGCGTGTTGATTTCGCCGATCTCCTTTTCCCATTCCACAAACAGATCGTTGGCCACTGTCTCCACCGAACGGATTCGCTTGCGGACGACTTCCGCCTGCGAGACGCAATCGTCGTACTCGGACTTCAGCGAATTGTAAGCGCGCTCCAGTTCGCCGCCGTCGAATTTGGTGATTTCCTTCAGTCGCGTCAGTGCGTCCTTGAACTGCTCCTGTGCCGCCTTCTGGTCGTCGCGCGCCTCCACGACGCGGTCCTTGAGGATGTCGCGCTTGTGGATGCCCACCTTTTCATAGGCCGCGTAATAGGCGCTTCGACAACCGGTGATGGAAGTGGCGACGATCATCGCCAGCAGGACCGGCCAGGCACAAAAAATCTTTTTCATGCGATTCAGATAACAAAACCGCGCCCCGGAGTAAATCAATCTGAACGCGCCGTCGAACCCGGGGTCAAATCACCTGAAACAAATGTTGACGACCCGGGTCATCGTGAAATGGCGGGGAGGTTTGCACATGCGCTCCCCCGCGCAACTCGTGCGGCTGGCGCCACGATTCCATTCACGGTTCGAGCTTC
>DAOLDN010000636.1:0-2148 GCA_035327385.1 Verrucomicrobiota bacterium
ATCACTCAGTGACCACAGGGCGCTTGTCGAACCGGTGGCGTTGTTGCCTCCTCCGGAATTGAAACGCAGCAACCCGGTGCCAAGATTGGTGATGACACCGCTGATGCCGGAGACGCTCCGATTCAGCGTGATGATGTTCGGCGTTTTGTCAAAGGTCACAATGACGTTGGTGCCGCTGATTGGGATGTCAATGACACGATTCGCGCCAGTGTTCCTGAAGATGGCATTCGTGAGAACAACGCCTCCGCCGACGTTGTTTGCGACATCAGCCGCAAGCAGTACAATGCCCTGGTTCACCAGCAATCCGCCGCCAATGCCCGCCGCATTGGCGTTGTTGTAACCCAGAATTGTCTCTGGTAATACGGTCAGGCCACCGCTGTAGGTGCTGGCTCCGGAGAGGTTCACCTGGCCGGGACCTGCTTGCCGCACGCGACCGGTGCCATGAATGGCGTTGGCCAGAGTGTAAGGGCCGTTTGCGCGGTTCAGCAGCAACGTGCCGTGATTGGTGATGACGCCGCTCCCGAGGGTGCCATCCACCGTGCCATCACCCAGTTCCAAAGTGCCGGAGTTGATCCGGGTGACGCCAGAATTGTCGTTCGCCGTAAGAACAGTCAGTTTGTTGTCGCCGCTCTTTGTGATTGCGGCCGACCCGGTAATCAGGCCGAAGCCGCCGAATGTGTAGGCCTTGGTGGTGTTGTTGACGGAGACCGACGCCGGCGAAACGGTTGCTGAAACGTTCACCACGGTGGTGCCGGTTGCCGTGTCATCGAACAGAACCTTTGCGCCGTCATAGTAGTTGGTCAACTGGCCGGAGCCAACTTCACGCCAGACCTGATTCGCCGGGTTGTCAATGTCCCAGACGCCTGCCACGCCGCCCTCCCACTTTAGCGTGTCGTCAAAGGTGCCCGTGATGGTGAGAGTAACCCGATTGTTGGCAACATCATCATTTAGAGTGAAACCGGTGACATGCGCCGGCATCGAACCAGGAACAAAACTGCCGCTGCCGCTGCGCGAGTTATATTTGAGCAGCGTGATGGTGCCGAGGGTGAGGCCGGTGCCGTCCACATTCACAGTCACGTCACCATTGAGCGCAACGCTGCCGGTGTTGGTGATCACGGACGCTGTGGGATTTGGGGAGCCTTGCAGATCGAAGTCCAGAGTCGCGGACCCGGCGAAGGATAGCCCGCTCATCGTCAGAGTCGCACCGGCGGTAGTCATGATGACACCGAACCCTTCCGCCGAATCCTGCAACAGATACTGGCCGGAGGCTTGGGAAGAAGTGGTGACGTACAACTTGCCCGCGGTGGAAACAGTCGGGGCTGTGTAGGTGTTTGCGCCTCGCAGGATCAACAGGCCACCGAACCCGATATTCGTGATGGCGCCGCTGCCACTGATGACACCCGGCACATCCAGCGTTCCAAAACCACGCCCCAGGAGCAGCACACTGTTGTTGGTAACAGGGCCGGCACCGAGCGAACCCACATCACTGAAACCATCACTGATTCGCAGAACGCCGTTGTTGATGACCGTAGGTCCGGTGTAGGTGTTCTCACCCATGAGCACAAGGGTGCCTGCTCCGTTCTTGATCAGACCCGCCGGGCCGGCACCATTCGCAATGACTCCGGAATACGTGGCGGTGTCACTTGTCTCAGTGTGCAACGCGCCAACTTCGTAGAAGAGCGTAAAACCCGCCGAAGCGCTCCCGCGCAGCACCGTGCCGGAATTGTCGCCGGACAAAATGCCCATCCGGATGTTTGTGTCTGAGGTCAACTGGCGATAGTAGAAGACCCCCAAAGGCGACCCTCCGCTGAAATGAACGTGAGCATCGGGAAAACCGGCGGGATTACCAAAGCGAAATTCGTTGTCTGCGTTGGCGCTCGAAGGTCCGATGTCCAGCAAACCGGTGAACGCAGACCAGTCACCAACCACGTTGCCGCGGACATAGCGGGAACGAACGTTGAACGTTCCGCTTCCGGTCAGATTGCCGCCTATACCCGTCCCGATCGTCGCTGAGTTGTCACCCGCCGCGCCGTTGACACGAACCGGCAGGAAAATCGTCCCAACACCACCGCTTGGAACGTGCAAATTGCCGTTCACGACGCCGTATTGCGGGGTGGTATTGACGGCCGGCTGGAGGTTCAGAGTGCC
>DAOLDN010000637.1:0-2142 GCA_035327385.1 Verrucomicrobiota bacterium
GCGATGCTGCCGAAGTCGCTCACCGCAATCAGATTGCTCGGCGCATTCGGCACGGGCATCGGTTGCACCCGCGCGCGACGCCGGTCTTGCAACCATGTCGCCAGCCAGCCGCGAAACCGCCGCGCAGGCGACCACGACCTACCGTTCGCTCCGGTTTGGGATAACTTGCGCATCGTCAGCTTTCGGCTCGTCCTCGCTCTCCACGGGTTCAACGGGCTTCGCCGCCACCGGTTGCACCGGCGACGGTGGCCCGTCCGTCACGGGCTTGCCCACAACGACCGGCGGCGCATCCGCCACGACCAGTGGCCGCCGCACACGCCGGATAATGGGAAGCAGTTCGTTCATTGGTTTGAATGGCTGGCGCGCAGGTGTGTCCCGCGCGCCAGCGCAATTGCCAGTGCGGCTCGCACTCAGTTGTTGTGGTCCACCGCGACGATGCGGACGTTCTTGTTCTCGAACACCCGCGTCCAGTTCGCGGCATTCTCCAGTTCCGCGTTTGTCGGGCTCGTGCCTGCGACCGCGGCGGAATTGAACTTCACGCCCCGCGGATGGAGGATGAAGCGACGCCGATTGATGAAGTTCGTGTCGCTGTCCAACGCGGCTCGCGCCCACTCGACACCTTCCGTGCCGTGCCCGCCCATCAGCGGTTCACCCGCCAGCGGTGCCGCACCACGCGCAAACGCGCCCGGCCCGAACAGGTAGCTGGTGTAAACCTGACCATCGGTCGTGCCTGCACGAACGGGCAGACCATCATCCACGATGACGCGCCGGCCCTGGAACGTCTTGATCTGCGCTTTCCCCTCGCTGTCGGGGATGAAGTCAATCAAGTCCAGTTTGCGCAGCGCCGCCTCAGTGCCCGAGTGCATGGCCACCGCCGTGAGACGGTCGCCGCGATCGCCGAGCTTCACGGTCGCATCCACGAAGGTGGCGCCGTTGAGCCGCGTCGCGGACGACTGGCCCGCGATGCTTTCACTCGCGATGGACAGTTTGTTGCCCGTCATCGTCGCCGAGGCGAACAGACCCTTGAGGCTGGAAACGATCAGGCCCTGGTCCACGCGAATCCAGTAGTCGCCCACGAGTTCCACCAACGCGCCCATCGGATCATCGCCGGAGAGCACCTTGGCCAGGTCATTCACGCTCCACGCATTGGCGTCCATCTGGATGCGCGCAATGTCCTTGCTCGCGGTGATCTTGTTCACCGTCAGCGGCGCATTGTCCGCCAGAATCTGGCGGGTCGGATTCACGTCCTGCCAGAACGGCATGTCCACCGCGTTACCACCACCAGCGGCCAGCGCGTCAAAGAACGGGTCGCTCTCGACGATGCCGCTTGCACCGAACGCCGACAAAGTCGCCGTGCGCTCGATGACGTATTTCTCAAACACACTCGGAACAATCACGTCCGAGATTGCGGTCTTAGCCATAACTTTACCTTTCGTTTTCCAGCGCGCAGCGCAGTGGCCGGCACGCTAGTGCCCCCACTCAGGCCGTCGCCTTGAGGCGTGCGGCCAGTTGCGGGTCGGATTTCTCAATCTTCATTTGCTCCGTGAGGTTCCACGTCTCCTTGCGGAAGGGATTACGCACGGACCGGTTGCCAGCCCCACCGGAGCCAGAGCCGGCGGCACCGCCACCAGCGTTTGCTTCGAACAAGTGCGGTGCGTCGGACACCAACGCATCCACCCATTCAGCCAAAGTCATCGGCGACACACCGTCCTTGCCGGTGCGAATCCGCTCGCCGTCAAAAGCCTGGGGAACCCCGTCCACCAGCTTGAAAGTCATTCGCGCTCGCGATGTGATGTCGGGAATCGCGGTCGGTCGCAGACCCCGCTTCGTCGCCTCGTTGACGACGGCTTGATCAATCTGAATCGCCGTCAGGCGACCATGCAGGGCATCGCGCTCCGCGACTACGGGCGCATGAACCTTGTCCAGTTCCGCCTTGAGCCGCGCCGCCAAAACCTTGTCCACTTCACCCGCCTTGATCTGCGCGGCTTCCTCCAGCTTGCGCTTCTCCTCGGCGAGCTGACGCACGGCGTCAGGATCAATGCCCTCAAAGCGTTTCAACTGATTCGCCAGCGCGATGTTGTTCTGGCGAAACTCCTCGTGTTTCGCCTTGTCCACGACGCCTTCGGCATCCAGGACAAACGC
>DAOLDN010000638.1:0-2131 GCA_035327385.1 Verrucomicrobiota bacterium
CCTTCAACGGCTTGTCCTGCGGCGGGTAACGCGCCAGCACCACGCCGTTGGTTTCGACCAACAGCAGCGACGGGCCGTATTCCTCGCTGACCAGAAAACGTCCGTCCGGCAACACGCGGATTCCCTCCGGGTCAACACCGCCCACGTCGAACGGCAACGGCGCTTTCGACCTGGCCGATTCGTAACAAGGCTCCTCGCCGTCGCCGTTGCTGAGTCCTGTCAAAGGTTTGCCGTCCTGACCGCGCAGTGTGATGACCTGAAGCAGGTTCAGGGTGTCGCCCGCGAGTTTGAAACGGACGATTGCGGGCGCGAATTTCGGCAGCGGAAATATGCGGCGCTCTTCGTCGCCCGTTTTGGTGACCGTGAAGTTCGGCCCACGGTCGGTGATGCCGATGAATTCGTTTGTGCCGACGCGCGCGAGTCCCGATCCGATGGACGGCAGGTCCAGGGCGTTCAATCCGTTGCGTCGCGCCGTTTGCGTCCACTCGGTTTCGTCGGGAAGGAACGCTTGAAGGCTGGTTCGTGGAAGCGTTGCGATTTGCACGACCTCCGGCCCGGCGTTGGATTCCAGCGGATTCAAAACCAGAGCCGCAATCGTTGATGTCCAAAAAAAGAGGCGATCACGCATGTGAAACGAAGCAAACGGCATCATTGTTTCAATAACGGATGGATGAGGTGACAAACAGGTTACGATTTAATGCGATGGCGCGTCCGCCCTTCCGAACACCAAAAACAACTCGTCGCCCACACGACGGGAGGATTTCAGGGACAGTCGGGTCGAATCTGCCAGCTTTTGAAATCCAATACCTTCGGTGATTGTCGGGGCATTGCGTCCGCCGAAGAGTTTTGGACAGATGGTCAGGTGCAATTCGTCCACAAGACCGGCGCGGAACAGTGCGTCGTTAAGCTCACCTCCGCCTTCGCACAGGAGTCGGTTCACGTTCCAGTCGCGATGCAGCCACCGAAGCGCGGAGCGGAAACTGATTTGGCGACTGCCGCAGATTTTGACGATGACTCCCATCTCCCGCAACCCACGGCGTGTGCTGGCGGGCATTCGTTCAGTTGTCAAAACGATGACAGGCGAGAACCGGTGCTTGAAGACTTCCGCGTTGATGTCCACCGAGCCGCTGCCGCTGACGACCACCCGAAGGTTAAATTCGGACAAACCGCGTTTGAGCCTCAGTCGCTGATACCGTTTGCCGCCCGGCCCCATGTTGATCCTTGCCGAATCCACGGTGCGGGCGCCGCTCATCACCGCGTCAGATGTGGCGCGCAGTTCCAGCAAATGTTCATGGTCGCGACGGCTGCCGAATGAAGACACGACACGATTGCTCGTGGCGATTTTGCCGTCGGCGGTCATGGCCATGTTGATGAGAACCTGGGGAAAAGCCGAACGCTGAAGGCTGAAAGTTGAAGTGGGCCGCGCCGGGCTGGCCTGTGGGCTGACGACTGTGGGTTTATGGCTCATACAATAAACATCGCGTCACCGTAGCTGAAGAAACGGTATCGCTGGCGGACGGCTTCGGCGTAAGCGTTGAGGATGGTTTCGCGTCCTGTCGTTTTTCCGGGTGAGGCAAATGCGCTGACCAGCATCAACAACGTGGAGCATGGCAGATGAAAATTGGTGAGCATCGCATCCACGATTTTGAAGTCGTGTGGCGGACGGATGAAAATGCTGGTGCGGTCGGCGCCGGCACGAAGCAAACATTGTGGATTTGATGCTGCGGCGCTTTCGAGGACACGGACAGTGGTCGTTCCGACGGCGATCACGCGACGGCCATCGGTCCTGGCCGCGTTCACGGTACGGGCGGCGGACTCGCTGATAATGTAGCGCTCCTCGTGCATTTTGTGGTGTTCAACAATCCCGGCTTTCACCGGCGCAAACGTGCCGAGGCCGACGTGCAGGGTCACGAAGCAGACTTCCACGCCGCGTGAGCGGATGTTGTCGAGCATCGCCTCGGTGAAATGCAATCCAGCCGTGGGGGCCGCCACCGATCCGGGTGGTCTGGAGAAGACGGTCTGGTAGCGCTGTTTGTCCTCCTCCAGCGGGCCGGCGGTCTTGCGTTCGATGTAAGGCGGCAACGGGATTTCACCGATCACGTCCAACGCGGGGGGGATGGCGGTCACGCCG
>DAOLDN010000639.1:0-2125 GCA_035327385.1 Verrucomicrobiota bacterium
GGAGGCGCTGCACCAATTCGGTTGAAGTTCCCGCCGCCACAATCACGGCGCAATGGCCCAGCCCATAGGCCAGCAGCAAACCCGCCGCGTAGAGCGGTGTTTCCCCACCCAGTCGGAAGGTCATCGCCAGCATCGGAGCTATGTAGGCAAATGTGCATGGCCCGAGTGCGATGCCGAACACCAACCCAAGGATGAACGCCGCCAGCAGCCCCCTGCGCTTCAGCCCCACCTGCCCCGCCCCGGAGAAGTTCAACGGAATCACGCCGACCAGGTGCAGCCCCACGACAAAGAAAATCAGCGCAACGAAGTAATTCCCGTAACGCCCCACATCGCCCATCATCCGCGCCGCCGCCGCCGTGATTGCGCCAATGCCCGCGATGGTGATGAGAATACCCACGGCGAACAGCGTTGAAGTCCAAAACGCCCGCTTCATCGTCACCGCTCCCTGTTCACTGATGAAGCCGACAATCAGCGGAATGCTCGCGAGATGACACGGACTTAGCACAATGCTCAGCACGCCCCAAACCACCGCCGCTGTCAGTGCGATCAGTGGCGCGCCTTCCACCGCGTGACTCAAGTTGGTGAACAGTTGTTCCATAAATCGAATGCCAGGCTACTTACCTGGAGCGCCGAGCACCGACTCGGCCTGTTTCCGTCCAGACTCTTGCAGTGAGCGGAGCCAGTGCTCGGCGCTCCCGCTGATACGGTTCAGACTCCAGAATGCGAACTGCCAACTTCCGCCGATAAGCTGGCCACGACGCGCGCCCTCACCCCGGCCCTCTCCCCCAAGGAGAGGGAGAATCGTTCGCCGTCTCTCGCCTAAAACCAGCGGCTGGATTGGGGCAAAGGCCGTTCGCAATTTGTGAGGCGCACTGCGGTTTCCCCCTCTCCCGGGGGAGAGGGCTGGGGTGAGGGCGGACGTTACACCTATGCCGTTCACACTCGCCTCCCCCACCTGAAACGTCGCCACAGTCACACGCCTTTCGTCAGCTTCAGCGCCACATCCGCCACGCGCAGACCGGTATTGCGTGCCGTGCCGAGGCCGAGTTCATCGCTGCTGATGTCGTCCTTCGTCGCGAGCAGTGTGCCGCCTTGAAACGCCGGCGGCCGACCGCCGACGGGAATCATCCCGAAGCAGAGCATCGCAGTCTGCACTTGTTCGATGACAAGTTCCTGGCCGCCGTTGCGGAATCCGCCAGTGGCGATGACGCCCACCGGTTTGCCGTCGAGCAGCATCTTCGGTTCGCGCAGCGGCGCACAGCGTTCGATGAACGCCTTGCACAACGCGCTCAAGCAGCGGAAATAAGACGGCGAACCGATGACCAGTCCCGCCACCACCGGGTCTTGCAACTTCGGCAGCAGTGGAACGAAATCGTCCACTGGCGGATTCGGCGACCAACCGGCGATGTTCAATCCGCCCAAGTCAATCAACTCCACTTGAATCCGCGCATCGAGCCCCTTGGCCGCGTCGAGCGCGACTTGCACGGCTTTGGCGGTGGTCATGCCTTTGCGCGGGCTGCACGCGATGCCGATGATTTTGATGGGTTTGAATTCCCCTTCCGCCGCCGTTGCGACTCCGGGCGCGAGTGAACCGGCAATTGCGGCAGTGGCCGTGACGCCGACGAATTCTCTGCGATTGATTTCATGGTTCATAATGGGACTCCGTGGTTTGTGGTTTGATGCTGCATGGAAATTAACGACTAAGAACAGCCTGGGTCGGAATGCCGAGTTCGTTCCACTTGGCGAGAATGTCCTCCTTGCCGTAGAAGCCGACGTGCCGGAACAGTTCCTTGCCCTCGGCGTCGTAGAAGATTTGTGTGGGAATCACGTCAATGCCGTATTGCTTCCCGGCGTCTGGATTCCCCCAAACGTCAATGAACTCCGTGATGAAACTATCTGCGTAGTTCACCTTCAGATCGTCCAGAATCGGCTTCATCATTTTGCAGGGAATGCACTTCCCCGCGCCGAGGTCCAACAGCTTTGGCAGTTTGGCCGCGACCGCTTCGGTCGTAGTGGCGGTGGCCGCTGCTTCCGTGGTGGTGCTGGAGGCAAGCTGCTTGGATTGTTTGGCGACAAAGGCCAGCGCGGCGGCAGCAATCACCGCCGCCACAATCACGATGCGCGT
>DAOLDN010000640.1:0-2113 GCA_035327385.1 Verrucomicrobiota bacterium
GCGGTTCAGCGTCTGCGGCATGTCCAGTTGATACGACCACGCGTCGGCAAACCGGTTGCAGACGAGTGTGATGGAGTCGTTGGGATTGGAGTTGGGCCGTAGGTTGATGAAGATCGTTCCCTGCCACGCGCCGGAAACGCCCAGCGTCTCCCAGACCGCCTGGCGGATGCGCTCGCACGACACCACCAACAACGGCGGCTGCAGGACGAGCACGCTCCGGTCCGCCACAGACGGAGGCGCGACAATGGTGGGCGACGGGCCGCGGACGATGAACTGGCCGGACATGCTGCGCGCGGACGAGACATCCGACGCCCGTGCCTGCGCGTTTGCCACGATGCACGAGGCGGCGAGCGTCAGGATGGCGGCGGCGGCTTTCATCGTTCAACAATCACAGACCGCCGCCGTTTGCCGTCCGTTCAACGGAGCGGGCCAACGGTGGCGTGGTCAATCTTTCTTCGTGGACGGTTTCGCGGGTTTGGAATCGGCCTTGGCCGACGCCGGTTTGGTTTCGGCGGCGGCCGGTTTTGCGGATTCGGAGTCCTTCTTCGCGGCCTGTTTGTAGCCTTCGCTGCGATAGTCCGTGATGTAGAAGCCGCTGCCCTTGAAGATCAGGCCCGCGCCTCCGCCGATCTTGCGCTTCACGGAACCGCGTCCCCATTTTTTCTTCGCGCAAAGGTCTTCCGGGCAGACGGCCAGCGCCTTGTCCGCGATGGGCTGAAACTTCTCAAATTCGTGCCCGCATTTGGAGCAGATGTATTCGTAGGTCGGCATGATTCAATTTACGATTTACGATTGATGATTTACGATTTTATCCGGCGGCGCGCATTGCACAAGAGGGGAGAATCGGCTTCAGCCACCGATGCAGCTCATGGAACGCGGGGGCTGGACGAAATCCGGCTCGCCGATGTGGTGGCGGGCTTCCTTTTGGAGCGCAACGGCATGAAACCAGTTGGCGAGGTCGTTGTCTGACGCGCCGTTTCGCAACACCGGGCGAAGGTCGTGTTCGGTGACGCTGAAGAGGCAGGTGCGGATCTTCCCGTCGGCGGTCAGGCGCAGACGATTGCAGTGTCCGCAGAACGGTTCGCTGACGGGGGCTATGATTCCGATCTCGCCGCGTCCGTCCTCGAACGCCCACCGCCTGGAGGTGGAGGAGGGATTGTCGCCGGAGACGGGGCGCAGTTTGAAGGATGATTTGAGGCGCGACAGGATTTCGCCGCCGGTGATGACCATTTCCTTCTGCCACGCGCGGGCAGAATCCAGAGGCATGAATTCGATGAAGCGCAGGCTGATATTCCGTTCGCGCGCGAATCCGGCAAGCGCCTCGATCTCGTGGTCGTTTATTTCGCGAATGATGACGGCGTTGACCTTGACGGGGTGAAATCCGAGTTGTTGCGCCAGAGCAATGCTTTCAAGAAGCGCGTCGAGTCCGTCGCGGCCGGTGATCTTTTTGAAGTTGTCGCGGTCGAGCGAATCGAGACTGAAACTGACCCGGCGCAAACCGGCGTCGCGCAGTGCTCGGGCCTTTTGCGGGAACAGAAAACCGTTCGTCGTCATGGCCAGATCGTCCACGCCCGGAATGGATGCGATGCGCGCGACGAGTTTTTCAATGTCGTTGCGCAACAGCGGCTCGCCGCCGGTGAGACGGATTTTGTGGATGCCAAGTTGCGCCGCAACGCGGATGACGCGCTCGATTTCCTCGAATGAAAGAATCTCGGCGCGCGGCAGCCATTGGCGTCCGATGGGGGCGGGGTTGGGCATTTTTGCCCAGTGGCCACGGTAGAAGTTCTGCGCGGCCTCGGTTTCCGGCAGGCAATAGAGACAGCGGAAGTTGCAGCGGTCGGTCAGGCTCACCCGCAGGTCGCGAAGCGTCCGCCCGTGCGAATCAACGAGCGCTCCGTCACGGGTCATGGCGTGGTGGCCGCCGGCGCGTTTGTGTCCACCGGGATGACGCGGATGGTGCCATCCGCCTCGACTTCCACGTTGAGGTTGTATTGAGGCGGGCTGTCCTTGGGTCTGGCGGCGCCGGTCTTGGCCTCGGAGGTTTGTTGCATCATCCTTTCGCCGGCTTTCTGGTTTCCGAAAAGCCCTTTGTGAATCCATTCGAGCCTGCGTG
>DAOLDN010000641.1:0-2104 GCA_035327385.1 Verrucomicrobiota bacterium
GCGGAAAGTGTGGTTTGCGGCGATACTAGCAACCAGTCTGAATCCGGGTCAAACGACGTTTTCGATTCGGGAACAAAACCCAGCGCCCAGGACGGCCACCGGAGCGTGAAATCGGAAGGAGAATCGGCCTGCGTCAGCGCGACCGGCAACGCGAGCGCGTCCGGCCCGGACTGATAATTGACGGCGATTTCCTCTGGCGCAAGGCGTCCGTCGTAAATGCGCAATTCGTCAATCGTGGCGTTGAGCCACGCGTCGGAACTGAATAGCGAGCGACCGATGAAGGCCCATGAAGCGTTCACTCCGGTCAACGCGGGCAGCGCGGTGTTGGTGGCTGCGCGCAGAAGGCCGTTGGTGTAAATGGCCATGTAACCGTTGACCGGATCGGTGATGCAAACCACGTGGAGCGATTGATTGTCGAACGTGCCTGGCGGATCGAAATTGACCGTCCCGCCGCCGGTGGAAATTCCCAGTCGCAAACCGCCCGAGCCGCTGTGCGGTGTGAAGAAATGAAAGTTCTGCCCGTTGCCTCCAGAGATGTTGCCGAAGTCGAACACGCGCGCCCAGTTTCCGTTGACGCCGAAGCTCGCCCAGAATTCGACGCTGACGGCGGATGAACCGGAGACAAGTCCTCCGGGCAGATTGACGTAACTGCCGGTTGCGCCGGTGAGTTTGAGAGCGCCGTTGGTGATGACGGCGTTTCCCACGAGCGTTCCGTGGGCCATGCCGATGGAGTCCCAGGCATTCGTGCCGCCATTGAAACTGTAACGGTGCGCCAGTGCGGGATGCGTCCATGCCATGTCGAGGACTTCCGACGGCGCGAGCGCGCGACTGAAAACACGGAAGGAATCAATGCGACCGTTGAAATTCGGATCGGCGGCGAACTGGCTTTTGCCGAGGAAATTGCTGCGGGCCAGCAACTGCCAGGGGCGGATGGTAAGGTTGTTGTTCGTTCCAACGGGTTCGCCGTTGAAGTAGAGAACGCCGCTCGGGCCATCGAGCGTGACGGCGACGTGACACCAGGAATCGGTGGGCAGCGCGAACGGGGCGTTGATCTGCTGTTCGACGCCGCTGCCGTTGCGGATGCCCACACGCATGCCTGCCTGAAACGCGCGTGGCGTCAGGAACAGGTAATTGGTCATGGACGTGCCGAAATCGAAGATGCGCTGCCAGTCGTCGCCGCCGTTCCATTTGACCCAGGCGGCGAAAGATTTTGAATTCGCCACAGATAACGGAAGGGTGACGTGATTTGCGTTGCCATCAAGTTGGAGCATGCGACCGCGGTCGGGTTCGTTGGTGATGGATGCGCCGCTGCGCAAGTTTCCGTTGTAGATGGCGCGATGTTCGCGGGCGTCGGTGTCGAAGGTGTAAAGCGCGCTCCAGTCATTGGTGAGCGCGGGCCAGCCATCTTCCGCCCAGTGCAGTTGGTTCAAGCCGAGTGTGGGAGCGCCGTTGGCGTTGCCGTTGTAATAGTGGTAGGTGAACCAGTTGGTGCCGCTCTCTACAAAAATCGCCGGATGACCGGGCCCGATGAAACGTCCCGTGGATTCCAGCAGCATCGTTCCGCCACCATTGATCATGTTGACGCCGCTCTTGTCGAGATACGGCCCTGTGACGCTGGCGCTGCGGCCCACGCGGATGTTGTAGGTGCTGTTCACGCCGGAACAGCAGCCACCGAAATTGAGGAACAACCAGTAATAACCGCCGCGTTGGTGGATGTGCGCACCCTCGGTTGTGTTGCTGAAAAAGTTCGGACCGTTGTTGGCGATGCGGGTGCCGATGGAATTTGAATTCAGCCGCTTGCCGGTGCTGGGATCAATTTGCGTCACGAGAATTCCATCCGAGTAACTGCCATAGACCATCCAGATGGTGCCGTTGGTGTCCTGAAAAATGGCCGGGTCAATGCAGTTGTACGATGTGGTGTCGGTTTCGGGCTGGATTTCCCAGATGGCGTCGGACTGAACCACCTTGCCCTGGTCCGTCCACACGGGAGAAACCAATGATGGCGACGTGGCGAGGCCGATGACGGAATCAATCGTGCCCCATTCCGAAACGGAGTAATAGACGTGGTATCGGTCGTTGAAATAAGCCACGTCCGGTGCCCAGG
>DAOLDN010000642.1:0-2103 GCA_035327385.1 Verrucomicrobiota bacterium
CCGCCAGTCGAAATTCCTCTTTGGCCCGGCGGTGTGCATTTGATCATAGACGGTGCGGTCGTATGTCTCCTGATACACCACCAGTCCGTCCGCTCCCGCAGCGACCAGCGGACGATACTCGTCGGTTTCCATCGGCCCGACCTCCAGCGACACGCTGGGAATCTCCGCGTGCAACGCCGCCACGCAGTCGCGGAGATAATTGTTGGAGACAAACTTTGGATGCTCGCCTGCCACGAGCAGGATGTTGCGGAAACCCTGACCCGCCAGCGCGCGGGCTTCGCGAAGGACTTCGTCCACCGACAACGTGACGCGCAGGATTGGATTGTCGCGCGAGAAACCGCAGTACTTGCAGTTGTTGATGCACTCGTTGGAAAGATACAGCGGAGCGAAAAGCCGGATGACTTTGCCGAATCGCTGCCGGGTCAGCGTCTGTGACTTGCGGCCCATGTGTTCCAGCAGTTCACCGGCCGCAGGCGAAATCAACCGCGCGAAATCCGACAATGACCGGCCGTCACGCGCCAGCGATTCGCGCACGGCGTCAACGTCCGTATGCAGCGCACGGCGGACGAGCGATTGCAGCGGCAGCGAAATGAATTCGGAAACGAAGCTCACATCTCAAACGTAGCAACGATGCCGACAAAGTCGAGGCGCGTTCTATTTCGTCTGGCCAAACAGCATGAACACCCTCGGTCCGCGCGGCGTGTTCAGCGCATAACGTTCCTCCTGCGGCCCGTGCGGCGGCGCAAGTCCGTCACTGGAGTTGTCGTTGGTGGGTTCTCCATCCACCAGGAGCATGTAATGATGGGTCTTGTTGCCCTCAATGTGGTGGATGTTGGCGTGCCAGGCGTCAATCAAACCGTCGCGTTTCAGTTCCACCCGCTGCCAGTGGGTGAAGGAACCGACGATCTCGACCGTGCTGGGTTCTTTCGTCACTCCTGGAGGCAGGCGATAGCGGAAGACCTTGCTGTAAGTCTGCTTGTTGCCGCCTCCGGGGCCGGTTGGCCGGACGCTGGGGCGCATCGCCGGTTCCGGCATCAATTGGCCGCCCTTTTGCGGCGGCTTGCGATTGAAGATATTTCCAAAACTCTGAAACATGGTGCTTCGTGTTCGCGCGCAACGTAGCGCAGGGCCATCAGGGGTCAAGCCTGCGTAAGAGCCGCGCGGAAAAATGTCAGTTCACATTAGGGTAGGATCCCAGCACTTTCACAAGGCTGCACTCCTTGTCCAGGGATGCGATGACGCGGGCCACCTTGCGGTCGTGGGTGTGCCCGTCGCAATCAATGAAGAAATAATACTCCCAGGCCCTGCGTTTGCTGGGTCGGGACTCAATCTTGGTGAGATTGATCTTGTTGCGGCGGAAAGCCGCCAGCGCGTGGTGCAACGCGCCCACCTTGTCCGTGATGCTGACCATCAGGCTGGTTCGGTCGTTGCCGGTGGGCGGACTGCATTGACGGCCCAGCACGAGGAAACGCGTGGCGTTGGCCGCGTTGTCCTGGATGTCCTGCTCCAGAACGGTCAGTCCGTATTTCTCCGCCGCCAGCAATCCGGCGATGGCAGCGCAGTTCTTCTCCTTCGTCGCCAGTTCGGCGGAACGGGCGTTGGAGGAGGTCTCGATGATTTCCACGCGGGGCAGATTGTTCTGAATCCAGCCGCGACATTGGGCCAGCGACTGCGGGTGCGCGTAGAGTTTTGTGATGCGTGACCGCCTTGAATTGCTCAACAGACATTGCTGCACGCGAAGGATCACCTGCGAGACAATCTTCAGCTCGCTGTCCACAAACATGTCCAGCGTGTGCGTGACGACGCCTTCGGTGGAGTTTTCAACGGGCACAACTCCATAGTCCGCACGCTTTTTGCTGACCTCGGTGAAGACGTCCGAAATTGTTTTTTGCGACGCGTAACGGAGGCTGGAGCCGAAACGTTTTATGGCCGCCTGATGGGTGAAGGTGGCCTCCGGGCCGAGATAGGCGATGGTCATGGTCTTTTCCAACGCCAGCGCGCTGGACATGATTTCGCGATAGACGGCACGGAGTTGATCGTCGGTCATCGGCCCGTCGTTCAATCCACAAATGCGTTGGAGCACCGCCAGCTCACGGCGCGGGG
>DAOLDN010000643.1:0-2077 GCA_035327385.1 Verrucomicrobiota bacterium
TTTCAAACCAGGTTTCCGGCCTTCGTCCTCGCGTTATCTTTCGCGTTCAAATCCGTCGGCCGTTACCCTTGTTTGAACAACCGCCTCAACGCACGTGGATGCGTCACGTCGCCCGCCAGGCCGATGCACGGGACTTTGAACTGACTACAGCGCACAGCCACCTGCCCCGCACCCTTGCCCATCAACGACGACGGATCCATCCTGCCTTCCGCTGTGATCACGAGGTCGGCTTTGCGCAAGCGGGCCTCCAAGTCCGAAAGCTCTGCGAACATGTCAAAGCCCGACTCGAACTTCGCACCGAGGAACGCAGCCAATCCAAATCCAAGTCCGCCCGCAGCGCCTGCTCCGGGCATTGTCGCAAAATCTCTATTGAACTGTTCGCGCACCGTCAACGCCAGTCGCGATAGCGCGCTTTCGGCAGCGGCGAAATCGCGCGGACGCATTCCCTTTTGCGGGCCATAGACGCGAGTTGCTCCGGAATCGCCAAGCAACGGATTCTCCACGTCCGATGCCACGATGATTTGAATCCGGCTTGAACGTCTGGCCGGGCTTGGCGGGCGTATTTCATTCAGTCGGTGAAGTTCCGTCCATTGTTCAATCACGCGGCCGGTGGCATCCAAAAACCGCCAACCCAGCGCACAGGCCATGCCGAAGCCGCCGTCATTGGTCGCGCTGCCGCCGATGCCCACGAGAATCCTGCGCGCTCCCCTCTTGATGGCGGCGCGCAAAATCTTGCCAAGGCCAAAGGTGTCGAGTTGAAACGGATGAAACCTGCCGTGCGGCAACATCGCAAGTCCGATGACTGCCGCGGATTCCACGACTGCGGTCTTTGTTTTCGCATGCCACCACCAGTGCGATTTGCAGGGCCGGTGCGCGGCGTCCAACGTCGTGTCCGCATGCCGGCGCGCGTTGAGCATTGTTCCCATCACGCTGCCAAAGCCGTCACCACCGTCGCTCATCGGCAGGAGAACGAGACGGTCCTTGGGACGCGCACTGCGCCAGCCACGGGCGATGGCATCGGCAGCGGCGCGGGCTGTGAGCGTTCCTTTGAATTTGTCCGGCACTACGAGGATGTTCATTGCGACCGCGAACATATCGCCGCTGGCCCGATAGGCACAGCGCGAAATATGCGCATCCTGGTTCTCCTCAATCCTTACAATGTGATTCGTGTTCACGGTGGAATGCTCCGCAACGGGGGTGGCGCGTCTCCCAAGAGCGCCTGAGGGATGTTCATCTTTTTCTTCAGGCCTTGGCCCTGAGTTCAACAGCCTGTCTGTGCCTAATCGGGCCGCTGGCCGACGATGACCTCCGGGCCAAAGCCGCTTTTTCGGTTCTTGCGCCGTTCCAGGCAGGAGAGCTTGCACAGCTTGTTCCACAAATCAAAGCGCCGGACCATGGCCTCGACGGCCACAATCCTGGCGTGGATGGAATGACCGGAATTGACGACAAACCGGAGATTGAGTCGGGATTCTTTCTTGGTGATGGCAACCATGCGTTTCAGACAAAACGCACCGAAATTAATTCACCACCATCTGCATTCTTTTACCTCGCTGATAAGGATTGAAGGGATTTCAGGGAATCTGTTGCCACCGTTCGCAAACAAATACGACGGGAATCGTCGCGATTTTTTTCTTTTCAAATCCTGTTCCTCCTGACAGCAATGGGCTGCATTAACCAGCCAATCATGAAAATGAAGACCCAATCACTCGCATTCTACGCACCTTTGGTGGCGGCGTTTCTCCTGTTTCTTGGATGCGCCACCCCCGACAGCGGCTCCTACACTCTCAAACAAACAAGACTCGACGTTGAAACCGCAATGCAGAGATATCGCAACGCCAACGTCGCCGGCGGCGTCACCACCGCAGAACAGCAACAGGTCAACGCGGCGCATGTTGCGTTCCAGCGCGCATTCAACGAGGCTTTCGCCCGGGCTGGCTCGAACATCAACGCGCCGACGCCCCTCAACGTCCGAGAACTTGCGGACAAACTCACTGCGGCCATTGACACCATTCCCGAATGACGCGCCTGCGTTCCGGTCTTTCACCGTCCGTTTGACATCGGACGCGCCCTCTCTAAT
>DAOLDN010000644.1:0-2056 GCA_035327385.1 Verrucomicrobiota bacterium
GGATTGCGTTACCGGCTGGACGTTCCCAAGGAACTGCCCGCGCTGCACATCTCGCCGGAGGTCCGGCACAACGTGTTCCTCGCCGCCAAGGAAGCCGTCACCAACGTCGTCCGCCACGCGCAGGCCACCGAGGTGTGGATTCGGTTGCGATTCGACAACTCCCGATTCACGCTGGAAATACAGGACAACGGCCGTGGAGTGGATCCACAAAAGCCGACGACGAGAAATGGATTGCGCAACATGCGCCGCCGAATGGAAGATGTCGCCGGAGAATGTTCAATCGTCACTGCCGAGGTCGGCGGAACGATTGTAACACTGACGGCACCGATCAAGAGAAGCTGAACACACATGCCCATCACCGTTTCCATTGTGGAGGACAACGACCAGTTGCGCGGCACGCTGGCGCGTGTGCTGAGTCGCGCGGACGGCTTTGTCTGTCTCGGCCAGCACGCAAACGCCGAGGACGCCCTCAAGGCGTTGCCGCTGGAAAAACCCGACGTCGTTCTCATGGACATCAACCTGCCGGGCATGAACGGCGTGGAGTGCGTGAGGCAATTGAAACAAGTTCTTCCCGCAACGCAGGTGATGATGCTCACCGCATACGAGGACACCGAGAACATCTTTAATTCCCTCGCCGCTGGCGCCACCGGCTATATGCTCAAACGCACCCCGCGCGCCGAACTGCTGGACGCCGTCCGAGATGTCCACAAAGGCGGCTCTCCAATGTCCGCCCACATCGCCCGCAAGGTCGTCCTGTCCTTTGCCAAGCCGGCCCCGATGCCTTCCCCCACGGAAAACCTTTCCGAACGCGAACAACAAGTGCTCGATTGTCTGGCGGAGGGATTGATGTACAAGGAAATCGCCGAAAAACTCGGCATCAGTTACGAAACCGTCCACACTTACATCCGCCGCATCTACGAGAAACTTCAAGTCCGTACCCGCACCGAGGCCGTCGCAAAGTTCCTCAGACGCTGAATTCTCAACCACAATCTGCCCCAGTCATTCACTGCGCAATTGATGTAAGATATTGATTGCAAAAATGATGTTGAAACTCTCCAGTTGTCGCCAGTATTGGGGACTGGTTGCTGCGGGAGTTTGAAATAAAGTCATCCCGTCGTTGGGATGCGAAATGCAGTTGTTATTGTGTGTGAAGCAAGCGTGAGTCTGCGGCGCTGCATCCGATGACTGTGAACCGCGGAGGTTCCGCGAAGGTGTTGCGAAATTGGTAATTGTTCTCATTCAGTCGGGCCGGACGAAAGTCCGGCCCTTCTGCTTTTCCCGGGACGATTGAGGCCGAGGAAGTCTATTCGTTTGAAATGAAACGATGTTGACGGGCGGCGAACAAGTCGTTGACTGAGGAATGGCAGAGGGAAGAATTGAAGTGGTGGGTTGGCAGGGACTCGAACCCTGGACCAACCCCGAAACCTTTCGGGGCTGCTCTACTGACTGATTGGTTTACCGCGACCCTTTAATAGATACAACGCGAGGCGCGGGTTTTTCTTCCCTTTCATTTGGCGTTCGAGCGCTCGTGCCTCCTCCAACGTGGCAACTTTCAAAGCCGCCACGAGTTCCAACTTGTCTCCCAACCGTTGTGTCGAGTGTGTGTTTCCGCGACGATGTTCCTCCAAACGCCGGTTCAAATCGTTGGTTGAACCGATGTAGTGTCGTCCTGAAGTCCCGCGCAGCATGTAAACCCAAGGCATCGTAAAATGGTGGGCTGGCAGGGACTCGAACCCTGGACCAATGCCTTAAAAGGGCACTGCTCTACCAACTGAGCTACCAGCCCACACAAAAGCTTTCTCAAATCAAAGATCGAACCCTGGGCCAACCCCGAGGACTTTCGGGGCTGCTCACCCACTGAGCTGCCAACCCACGAGAATCATTGGCTGTTTCCAATCTTGCGGAGATCCGAACCGAAAACGGGAATCACGAGCCGATTCAAGAGCGTCGGAAAATAATCCAACCGCCCTCCGCCGCGCAAGGCTTTTCACAGGACGCACGGCAATTCTCATTTTGGTGCGGAGCGCCGGCTTGCAGCCGGCTTTGGACCGGGAAA
>DAOLDN010000645.1:0-2051 GCA_035327385.1 Verrucomicrobiota bacterium
TCCCTTGAGCCAGTGGGCGCAATCCTGTGTCCACGGAAGCAGATTCGCCGAGTCATAGTTGTCTCTCACTCCCAGACCGAGGCCGTGGCCGCCGCGTTCGTAGATGTGCAGATCGAAACGAACACCGGCGGCGCGCAACGCGGCTGCGAATTGAAGGCTATTCTCCACAGCCACGGTGGTGTCCTCCCATGTGTGCCAGATGAAACACGGCGGCGTATTGGTTGTGACTTGTAGTTCGTTGGACAGTTCCGCGATCAGTTCAGGCGGCGGATTTGTTCCCAGCAGATTTGCCCGCGAGCCGGCGTGTGCGTATTTGCCCATGGAGATGACGGGATAACACAAAATGCCGCCGTCAGGCCGCGAACTCACGCGCTCAATCGCGTCGGTGGAATTCGTGTCGCCCGCGTCGAAGTGCGTCAGCAACGTGGAAGCGAGATGCCCGCCCGCCGACGAGCCCATGATGCCGATGCGTGCCGGGTCAACGTTCCATTCGGCGGCCCGGGCGCGGACAGTTCGCAACGCGCGCGCGGCGTCCTGCAACATTGCCGGATGACGATAGCCCGCCGAGCCAAGCCTGTATTTCAGCACGAAGCCCGCGATGCCCTGTTCATTGAGCCAGCGCGCATAAAATTCGCCTTCGTGCCTCGCCAATCGTCCATACGCACCGCCGGGACAGATCACAAACGCGGCCGTTGGCGCGTTCGTGGTGTCCGGCAGATAAACCGTCAGCGTGGGAACGTCATTGCTGGAATTGCCGAGTGCGCCAGGCGCGCCTTCGGACCAGAGCGGAATCACGTCAACAGATTGCGAGCAAACCGTGCTTTGCAGCGAAAGAACGATGCCGGCGATGGCGAGGCATCTGTAAAAAGCTCCAAACACCAAACACCAAGCTCCAGTGAAACTCCAAGCTCCAAACACCAACTCAAACCGCGCTGGAGGGTTGTTGGACGGGTGAAAATCCACAGCGGGCGATGGCTCGAAAATCGTCCGCGAAGTTTGATTGAAAGTTGATGTTTGGAGCTTCACTGGTGCTTTGTGCCTGGATGTTGGTGTTTGCCGCAATGTGACCAGCGTCACGATGTCCGATTGGAAACAATACAGGACTTCCACGGGTTCATTCGCGCACGCCCGTCGCTATTTGTGCGCGGAAAACCGGAAATAGTCAAAGTCCGCATGGCCCGCCGCTGAACCTGCGGTTGCGCCAATGCAGAAAATGCCGACCTTTGCGCCAATCCAGACACCTTCCCGCGCCTTGAACGATTCCGGTGCGGCAACGAAACCGTCGCCCGCGTCGTAGCTGAAAGTGCAATCGCCGCCATCGGCAACGGACACGCGGATTTTCAGCGGCGCGTCAGGCCCGTCGCCAATGACGGTTTCCTCCGCATTGTGTCGCCAGACGAATTGACGTCCCGTGTCGCTATGCCGGATGACGAGCGCGGCGGAATCGCGGCCCATCACAGCCAGTCCGGCTTCCTCACCAATCTGTTTGGGTGAAAACTCGACCTGTGTTTCGACGACGAATGCGCGCGCCGGAAATTTCTGCTGAAGAACGGACGGCGCTTTGGTGAAGTCCGTGGCGGATTGGGCGAACAGGCGCAGATGGCTTTTCCTCTCTGTCAGCGAACACCAGTTGTCCGCATGATTGGCGTGCCATTGCCATTGCAGGCCCAGAGTCGGGGAATCAAACTCGTCGCTGGTCTGGGGTAATGCCTTTACGGTTGTCTTTTTGTCCACGGGTTTCCGCAAACGCATCACAGGCTCGCCGATTCCGTTGCCGTCCTTGTCCTCGCCCATCAACGGCCAGCCGTCCTGCCAGCGGACGGGTTGCACGTGCATGATGCGGCCATACAATCCCGCGTCCTGGAAATGCGCGAACCACCACTCGCCGTTTGCCGTGTCCACCAGCGCGCCTTGATGCGGGCCGTTGACCGTTGTGCCGCCCTGTTCGAGAACGATCTTGTCCTCGTAGGGGCCGTAAACGTTCTTCGACCGCAAAACAACCTGCCAGCCGGTGGCGACGCCGCCCGCAGGCGCGAGAATGTAATACCAGC
>DAOLDN010000646.1:0-2041 GCA_035327385.1 Verrucomicrobiota bacterium
AATACGCCACACCCGGCAAGGTGGCCGCGTTCATCGCTGAATCCATCCAGGGAGTCGGCGGTTTTGTCGAGTTCCCGCAAGGTTATCTCAAACACACCTACGAACACGTCCGCGCGGCGGGCGGAATTTGCATCGCGGACGAAGTGCAGACCGGTTTCGGCAGGACGGGCACGCATTTCTGGGGGTTTGAAACGCAGGGCGTTGTTCCGGACATCGTCACGATGGCCAAAGGCATCGGCAACGGTTGCCCGCTCGCGGCGGTGGTCACGACCCAGAAGATCGCGCAATCCCTCACGGGCAAGGTGCATTTCAACACCTTCGGAGGAAACCCCGTCGTCACCGCCATGGGCAAGGCTGTGCTCGAAGTCATTGAGAAGGAACAATTGCAGGAGAACTCACTCAAGATGGGTGGCCGCATCAAGGAAGGATTGGAAAAGCTCAAGGCGAAGTATCCGCTCATTGGAGACGTGCGAGGCAAGGGATTGATGCTGGGCGTGGAACTCGTCAAAGACCGGGCCACCAAAGAACCCGCCAAGGCCGAATGTGCCGCCGTGCATGAAGCTGCCCGCGAGATGGGATTGTTGCTCGGCAAAGGCGGCTTGTGGGGGCAGACCATACGTTTCGCTCCGCCCATGTGCATCAACAAGGCTGACGCCGACTTCATTGTGGACGTGTTCGACGCTGCGTTTGCGTCGTTGTGAACGGCACCCGTGCGTCCAACCCTCTGTAATCGCTCGTCAATCCAACGGCCAGACGAAGCCTTGCGGATGTGGCTTTACAGCGGGGCCGGGCATCCCAACTGAACAAAGCTTCTCCAAAATTGGAGGATGCCGCTATTACTGCGGGATGAATTGCGCCTTCGCTTCCGGCATCCATTTCTTCAAATCCTGGATCCGTTTGGCGTCCGTGGGATGCGTGCGGAGAAAGGCGGGTTGGGAGTCGCCCTGTTGTTGATTGAAAGTGGCAAATCGTTCCCAGAATCCGACTGCGGTTTCCGGATCGTAACCCGCACGGGCCATGTAAATCAGTCCGATGCGGTCGGCCTCGGATTCCTGCATGCGACTGTGAGGCAGTTGCGCGCCAACGGTCGTGGTTACGCCGTACGCCGTGCCGGCGACCGCCTGCCAGCGAGGGTCGGTGGCGGCGACTGTGGCATCGAGGACCTGGCCGCCCAGTTGGATGACCATTGCGCTGGACATGCGTTCGCCTCCGTGACGTGCGACGGCGTGTGCGACTTCGTGACCGATGACTGTGGCCAGTCCGGATTCGTCTTTTGTGATGGGCAAGATTCCGGTGAACACGCCGACCTTGCCGCCGGGCAGACAGAACGCGTTGACCTCCTTGCTTTCAAACAGCACGAACTCCCATTGCGCGTTGGGCATGTCGGGCGAGGCGACGGCGGCAATGCGTTTGCCCACGCGCTGAAGCATGGCGTTGGCATTGGCGTCCTTGCTGACGGGGGTTTCCTTTTTCAGTTCCTCGAAACTGGTGAGACCCAGTTGCATCTCCTGTCCGGGCGACATCATGTTGAATTGCGAACGGCCCGTGACCGGCACCGTGGAACACCCGCTCCACAACACGGCGGTGAAAGTGATGATGGCGCAGAGGGCGAGTCGTTGGATAAGAATCGTTTTCATGGCTTTAAATCGGTTCACGCTTTCAGCCAAGCAGAAATCCGCGTGATTTCAACCACGAACATATTGGGAGGATGGCATGCGCATGCGGGCACATCCCATAGATGGGTTTTGCGGCTTGGATGCCTGTACCCGGAGTGTCGCGTTTTCGTGTTTTGTGTCGTGCTGTGACTGCGCCCTTACTCCTCCCGGCACCGGGCTAAAAGGGGAACATTATGCCAAACTGTATCCTGCCCGACAGTGGATCGGACCATTTCGCTTCAATCACTGTGAACGGCGCGACGGAATTGCACGGGGCACAGACGCCTGTGGGCGAGACTTCGACGCGTCCGATTTCACTACCCTCGCTGTCCACGATGATCAACTGCCATTTGCCGTCTTCAAACACCGGTTGCGGACAGCCGCCC
>DAOLDN010000647.1:0-2039 GCA_035327385.1 Verrucomicrobiota bacterium
AATTCGTGTCCTTTCTTTTTGATTGGTGGTCGCCGCATTTTCTTTATTGGCACCCCCGCCGCTCCGCGTATCGTGTGCGTCGCAGTTTTTCAACTCATTAAAAATTTATGGCCAGAACAGAACGCGCACACATCCCGAATCGTGAAGAAGTCGCCGACATGCCGGCGTGGATGAAGGAACAGCACTGCCCGCACAAGAAAAAATACATGGCGGGCAAACGCATCCAGCCCAAAAACATCAACGGCAAGGAAAAGCTCACCTACCTCATTGACGAGACGTTCCTCGCCTACAACTCGGCGCGCCTGCGCGAAGCCTGCCAGTTGTTCACGAACAAGATGCTCGCGCCGGACGTAACCATCGGCATGACACTCACCGGCGCGCTCACTCCGGCGGGCCTGGGTTGTTCCAGCGTGATTCCGCTCATCAAGGCGGGCTTCGTGGACTGGATCGTGTCCACCGGCGCGAACCTGTATCACGACATGCACTTCGCGCTGAATTATCCGGTGCACACCGGCAGTTTCCGATTCGACGACGTGGACCTGCGCAACAACGACCTCGTCCGCATCTACGACGTCGTGATTCCCTACTCGGACGGTTTGATGGCCACGGACGAATTGCTCCGCGACATGCTCATCCAGCCGGAATTCCAGAAGGAGATGGGCACGGCGGAACTGCACTACAAACTCGGCAAGTATTGCGCCGAATACGAACGCAAACACAAGCTCAAGGACGTCTCTGTGCTCGCCGCTGCGTATCGCGCGGGCGTGCCGTGCTACACCAGTTCGCCCGGCGACTCCACCATCGGCATGAACTTCGCCGGCGTGGAATTGCGTGGCAACAAGCTGCGCGTGAATCCGTCCATTGACGTGAACGAAACCACGTCGTTCGTCCTCGCTGCCAAGCGCGCGGGCGGCAAGACCGGCGTGCTGCTCTGGGGCGGCGGCAGTCCGAAGAATTTCATGCTCCAGACCGAGCCGCAAATCCAGGAAGTGCTCCGCATCAACGAAGTCGGCCAGGATTATTTCATCCAGGTCACCGACGCGCGGCCTGACACCGGCGGTCTTTCTGGCGCGACGCCCGGCGAAGCCGTCAGTTGGGGCAAGGTTGACCCGACCAAGCTGCCCGACGCAGTCGTCTGCTACACGGACACCACAATCGCGATGCCGCTGCTCACGCACTACGCGCTGGCCAAGCACAAGCCGCGCAAGCTGAAGCGCCTTTACGATCAGCGCGACAAGACCATGGCGTTGCTGAAGAAGGAATATTTCAAGCACAACAAGGTGAAGATGCTTGATGGCAGCGACCCGGTGTATTGATCGTCCGTGCGGAAACGAGGATTGCAAACGGGCCGGAGGCAACTCCGGCCCGTTTAGTTTTGCACCGACGTTCCAGAGTCCGCGCCCGTCTCCGGTGACGGCGGCAGCAGTTGCGCGGCGAATTGCTTGATCTGCGCGTGCGTGCCCAGCACCAGCAATGCATCGCCTCCTTCGAAATGATCCCGCCCGCTCGGCGACAGCCTGCGTTCCTTGCCGCGACGGATGCCGCCGATCTGCACACCGGTCTTGCGGATCAAATCCAGTTCCACAAGCGGCCTGCCCGCCAGAGGACAGTCCGCCGGCACGACGAGGCTTTCCATCGTCAACTCGTCAAAGTCCGATCCGCTCTCGACACTGGAGGTTGCTCCCAGTTCACGCGCGGCGCGCGCCAGTTGTTCGACGCTGCCCAGTAGCAGCAGTTTGTCCTGCGGATACAACACCGTGTCCGCGCTCGGATTGACGATGCTGTAACCCTGACGATCAATTCCCACCACCGAACAGCCAAAATTCTTGCGCACTGAAATCTGTCCCAGCGTCCGGCCCGCGTGCGCCGAATCGCCCGGCAACGTAATCTCGTCAATGTCCAGATGCCAGTCGGCTGTCTGGTCGGGCAATGCGTGCGACCACGCGGATTTCGACGCGCTGTGGCTGGCGCGCTTCAATTGTTCCATCAACTCGATCTCCAGTTTGCCGCGCAGCCCCACGAGTCGCCGCTTGAAAACG
>DAOLDN010000648.1:0-2038 GCA_035327385.1 Verrucomicrobiota bacterium
GGCATGGGCGTGCTGGGACTGGAAAAACGCCCCACCGACCTCGCCGAATTGCAGGCCTGCGCCGCCGTCGGCCAGTCGCGGCTCATGGCCGTCTACGAAACACTTTTCGCGCAGCACCGCCTCCACGTCGCCCAGGTGCTGCTGACCCACGACGACCTCCAGCACCACGAACGCCATCTCAACGCCCGCAACACTCTCGTCACTCTCCTGGCCCGCGGCGTCGTTCCCATCATCAACGAAAACGACGCCGTGTCGTTCACGGAAATCAAGTTTGGCGACAACGACAAGCTCTCCGCCCTCGTCGCATCCTTGCTGCCCGCAGATCTGCTGGTGATTCTCACCACCGTGGACGGCGTGATAGAAAACTTCGGCAAAGCCGACCCGCGGACGATACCGGTCATCGAAAACATCAGCACCGAGGTCGAACAAATGGCCGGCGGCACCACCAGCGAGACGGCCGTGGGCGGTATGGCGTCAAAAATTCAGGCGGCAAAAATCGTCGTCCGCTCCGGCATCCCACTGGTCATCGCTTCCGGCAAAAAGAAAAACGTGCTGGCACGAATCGCCGACGGCGAGGACGAGGGAACACTCTTCGTTCCCCAGTCCACGAAATTGCAGGGTCGCAAGCGGTGGATCGCCTTCTTTCATCATCCAAAGGGCGCGCTGTTCGTGGACGAAGGCGCGAAAACGGCGCTGCGTGAGAAGGGAAAAAGCCTCCTGCCGCCCGGCGTCGCACGGTGCGAAGGCGACTTCGCCGCCGGCGACGTCGTCCGCGTTTGCGACCTGAACGGAACCGAGTTCGCCCGCGGTATCGCCAGATTTAACGTCGACGAAGTCCGTTCCCGCACCCTGGCCCGGGTGGAAGTGGTGCATCGCGACGACCTTGTGGTCCTTTGATTTGAACATTCAACATTCAACATCGAACTCCCAATGCCAAAGGCCACACTTGGTGCGGTTGAATTGAATGTTGAACATTGAATGTTGGAAGTTTTGCAGAATGAAACGTCAACCCGCCATAAACGATCTCCTGAAAGTCATGGCCCGCTTGCGTTCGCCGACGGGTTGCCCGTGGGACCGCGAGCAAGACCACATGACGCTGCGCCGCCACGCCGTGGAGGAGGTCTATGAACTGATGGACGCGATCGAGGCCGGCGACGACCACGAAATGGTGGAGGAACTGGGCGACCTGTTGTTGCAGGTGGTATTTCATTGTCAGATGGCGGCGGAACGCGGCGCGTTTGATTTTGAAAAAGTCACACGCGTGCTGGTGGACAAACTCATCCGCCGCCATCCGCACGTCTTCGGAACGACAAAGGTCAGGGACGTGGACGAAGTCTGGGCCAACTGGGAAAAGATCAAGCACGCTGAGAAACACGGCACGCGCCACGCGCGGCCATCCGCGCTGGACGGAATCCCCAAACACCTGCCCGCGCTGGCCCGTGCTGAAAAACTGCTGAAAAAGGCGCGAAAGGCAAAGCTGCTGCCCGCGACAAAAAGCATTCGCAAAACGGCCAGAGCGCGAATCGCCCGGCAGTTGTTCGCGCTGGCGGCGGAGGCGCAATCCCACGGCTGGTCCGCGGAGGAATTGCTGCGAGCGGAATCCAAACGGCGCGAAAAGGAGCTGCGGAAAATCGAATCGAAACGGAACGGCAACGCGGGTTGAGATTCTGGAAAAGGGTCGTATGCTTGAACCGTGAGCACACAAGCCGGATCATCCAAAATATCCGCGAAAGGTCTCTGGGGACTCCTCTGGCGTTCCGTCGTGTTCGCGCCTTTTGTTGTCGTTCTGACGACGCTGTATCTGACCTTCCTGGCCGCCGTGCTTGCTCTGCCGTTGCTGGCGATTCTCCACACCTACTTGCGGGAGTGGAACGTGGTGCTGCTCTGCATCGCCATGTGGCTGCCTCTCCTGCCTTTGACCCGTTGGAAGCGGCTGCACATTGACCCAAAAGACGACCTGAACGGACAGGACAATATCTGAATCCGAACTCCGAAACTGCGCCGCAGCGAAGTAGCGCAGACTGGCAGTCTGCCGTGT
>DAOLDN010000649.1:0-2024 GCA_035327385.1 Verrucomicrobiota bacterium
CGGCCGAAATCCAGACCGACATGATCACTCCCGTCGTCCAAATCCCACCGGCGCCCAAGGACTTCTGGAAGCAACCTTGATGGGATTCAATTCGTTCGGTTCGCCCGGACGACAACATCGGGCCGTCCCGACCGGGTGATTGTATCCGTCCCGGCGTCGGCATCGCGAACGGGATTACCATCAGATGCCGCTCGTCAGGCGCTCAACATTCGGCCGGCTCAAATTCCCGAAATGATTTTCTCTGTCACCGGTCAAGGAAAGGATTTCTGACCAGAGACCAAAACCGGGACATGCTTGCCCAAGCCAAACCAGTTCCGCACAACGCAGCGCGGACGATTTCCATGGATAAAAACTCATACGACTGGGAGGTGGACTCCCCTGCCGCGGCAGACTGGTCGGCGTTGCTCGACCGTTTTGCCGACGCCAACATTTACCAAACGCTCGCGTACGGAACGGTCCGTTGGGGCGCGCAGAATCTCAGCCATTTCATCCTGCGACGTTCCGGCGAGATTGTCGGCATGGCCCAACTGCGCATCATCCGTCCGACAAAGGCGCTTAAGGCCGGCATTGCCTACCTGCGTTGGGGACCGGTTTGTCATCTCAAAGGCGAGTCGTTTGACCCGGCGGTGTTGCAGGCAATGGCCGATGCGCTGGTCGCCGAATATGTTCAGAAGCGCGGCCTGTTTCTGCGCGTGTTGCCCAATGCGCAACAAGCCACGCCGCGAGGCGACGTATTCGAGGCCGCCTTCAAACGGTTCGACCGCGAACCGTTCAAGAAAGGCGAATCCTATCGCACGATTATCGTCAATCTGGAGCCGCCGTTGGAGGTCCTGCGTAAGAAGCTCGACCAGAAATGGCGCAACCAGTTGAATCGTGCGGAAAAGAACAACCTGCGCGTCATCGAAGGCGACGGCGCGGCGGAATTCGACGTGGTCATCGCCCTGTTCGACGAGCTGTGGAAGCGCAAGCAGTTCAGTCAATCGTCGGACATCCGCGAATTCAAACGCATGCAGGAGCAACTGCCGGCCGGACAAAAGATGAAGGTTCTCATCGCCGAACAGGAAGGATCGCCGGTGGCGGGATTGATCGGCACGGCGATGGGCGATTCGGGCATTTATCTGTTTGGCGCGACCAGCGACCGCGGCATGCAGTCCAAGGGGTCTTATCTGCTCCAGTGGCGGATGATGCAGTGGATGAAGGAAAGCGGCATCCGTTACTACAATCTTGGCGGCATCAACCCGGAAACCAATCCCGGCGTGTATCATTTCAAGCAGGGCTTTTCCGGCGATGACGTGCTTTACATGCCGCCGTTTGTTTTGTGCGAGAGTGTTCTCAGTAAGGCGTTCATGGCAGCCGGAAACGCGGCGCGCGGCGGCTTGCGCAAGAAACTAACGGGTTTGTTGCGGGCCAAATGATTTCGCATGGCAACCGATTCCAAATCGCCGGTCATTGAAAGCAAACTCTGGGGAATGGTCACGCGCAAGCCGCGCTGGGCCATCTCCTGGAAAGGCTGGCTGGTGTTGGTTGGCGTCGGCGGTCTGACCGTCGGGCTGTTCGTCACCAACATCTACGGTTTTCTCGCGGTCAACAAACCCGTGACGGCCAATCTGCTGGTCGTCGAGGGCTGGGTTCACGATTACGCCATCCGCGTCGGCGTCGAGGAATTTCGCACGGGAAAGTATGACGCCGTGTTTGCCACGGGCGGCCCGGTGGCGGGCACGGGGGCTTACACTTCGGATTTCAAGACCTCGGCTCACGTCGGAGCGGGACTGTTGCTCGCGTCTGGATTGCCGCCTGACAAACTGGTGATGGTGCCCTCGCGCGTCAGTTCCAGGGACAGAACCTACGGCGCGGCCCTTGCATTGAAACAATACTTTCAGGAACAGGGCACCTACGTGAACAGCTTGAACGTCGTCACCGAAAACGTCCACGCCCGCCGCACGCGCCTGCTCTATCAGGAAGCGTTCGGGCCGGATGTGAAAATCGGCATCATCGCCGCTCGCAATCCCGATTACGATTCCCGC
>DAOLDN010000650.1:0-2018 GCA_035327385.1 Verrucomicrobiota bacterium
AGCCCTCTGCCGCTTTCCTCGCGCGAGCCTGCGGGCCAAAAGCGGCAGAGGGCTGCCGCAGTCCAAGACGCTAGCGCCGTTGTTCACCGCAAGCCAGTGGCTCGCACGCTTTGATACACGCTCGAAATCTGAACCCATGAGATTGAAATCTCGCCGTTTCGCCGGTGGCGCATGGTTGGCCATCCTGGTCGGTCTTGCGTTGCTCTTGGTGAACGGCGCGTTTGCGGACGGCGTTCGGCAATTGGATGCCGCGCGGGTGCGGTTGCTGCCGGGCAGTCCGTTCTACTCGCGGCAGGAATTGCATCGGACCAACTATCTGGCGTCGTGGCATTGCGACAAGCTGCTGTTCCACTATCGCGCGCTGGCGAAACTGCCGCAGCAAGGCGTGACGGGCGGCTACGACGGTTGGGACAGCGGATTCATTCGCGGCCACATGGCGGGGCATTATCTCTCCGCTGCATCGCGCATGGCGGTGGCGACCGGTGACGCGTCGTATCGCAAAAAGGCGGATTACCTGGTCACCGAACTTGCGAAATGCCAGGACGCGCTGAAGCGCGATGGTTATCTCGCGGCATTTCCCTCGGGCGCATTTGATCGGCTCGAAGGCAAGCCCGGCGACAGTGCGGGCGTGGTCGTGCCGTATTACACGATTCACAAAATCATGGCGGGGCTGCTGGATGCGTATCGTTACCTTGGCAACACCCAGGCGCTGCAGGTGGCGGTGAAGATGGCCGATTACTTTGAGCAACGGCTGGGCGCGCTGAACGCAGGGCAGTTGGAGAGAATCTTTCGCACCGATGGCAGCCGGAATCCGCAGAATGAATTCGGCGCGATGAGCGACGTGCTCGCGGAACTTTACGAAATCACCGGCGACAAAAAGTACCTCGATGCGGCCAAGCTGTTCAATCGCCCGTGGTTCATTGAACCGCTCGCGCGCGGCGAGAATCGCCTGGCCGGATTGCACGGCAACACGCACGTCGCCCAGATGCTCGGCATCGCGCATTGCGCAAATCACACCGGCGACGCGGCGGAGTTGAAGGCATCCGAGAACTTCTGGCGGATGCTCACGCGCGATCACGCGTTCGTAATTGGCGGGAATTCGTTCAAGGAATGGCTCGACAAACCCGGCGTGGAAACCGGTCCGTGCATTGACGATCACAAGGAACTTCCGCCGACGACCGCTGAAAGCTGCAACACGCACAACATGCTCCGGTTGACGGCGCAGTTGTTTGCACGCGCCCCCGCCGCCGGCTACGCGGATTACTTCGAGCGCGCGCTCTACAATCACATCCTGGCGAGCGTCGCTCCGGACAGCGGCGCGGTAACTTACTTCACGCCGTTGCGCGGTCACTTTCGCACCTACCTCGACGGCACACATTGCTGCGTCGGCTCGGGCATCGAGAACCCGCCGCGCTACAACGAAGGCATCTACTTTCAGCAGCACAGATCGCTGTGGGGGAACCTCTACATTCCGTCCGAACTCGACTGGCGCCAGGCGGGACTCGTCCTCCGGCAGGAAGGCGACCTCACGCGCGGCGAATTGGTGCGGTTCACAGTCGTGAAAGCGTCAAAGCAAACGAGCACGTTGAACTTCCGCATCCCGCACTGGATTTCCGGGCCGGCGATTCTGACGTTGAACGGGAAAGCGAAGGAGCGCGTTAAAAAGCCCTCCACTTACGTCTCGCTGAAACGCAAGTGGAAGGAAGGCGACGTTGTCACTCTCACGCTCCCGGCCGCATTGCGGCTGGAACGGGCGAAAGACAATCCGTCCCTGGTGTCGGTGTTCTTCGGCCCGGTGCTGTTGGCCGGCGAACTGGGCCGCGACAACATGCCGCACGACCACGCCGACAAAGACGCTTACTTGAAAATGCCCGCCATCCCAGTGCCGGAGATCGTCGGCGCGTCCGTTAATCCAGCGGACTGGCTTCAGCCCGTTCAGGGCGCGACGCTGGCGTTCAAAGCTCGCGACGCCGGCCCGGCGAATGGAATCGTGTTTAGCCCGCTCTACGAAGTTCATC
>DAOLDN010000651.1:0-2002 GCA_035327385.1 Verrucomicrobiota bacterium
TGGCGCATCTCAAGACCAATCAAAAGCTCGGCAATCCAGGCGTCAAAACCGAGCCTCTCGCCGATAGCCAGAACCTGAGGGTTTTGCTTCCGGAAGCAGTTCCCGGTTACACGTCAGAATACATCGAGACGGACAAGTTTGTAATGGATCAGTTGCCGCCGGACACCAGTTTCGGGCAGCGACGATATGTTTCCGAGGACGGCAAATTTATGGCCTTGGCCAACGTGGTGTTGATGGGCAGTGACCGCACCAGCATCCACAAGCCGCAATTCTGTCTCACGGGTCAAGGTTGGGAAATTGACTCCGCAGCGTCGAGCGAGGAACTCATCCGTGTGGAGCGACCGCAACCGTATGACCTGCCGGTGACGCGGCTGGTGGCCACGCGGCAAATCAAGGACAACGATCGTGTGGTGACGGCGCGGGGCATTTACGTTTACTGGTTTGTGGCCGATGACGTTTTTTTGGCCGATCCATCGGGTCTCAAGCGCGGATTGTTGACCGCCCGGGAATTGTTGCGCACCGGCATGCTGCAACGCTGGTCGTATGTGGCCTTCTTCTCGATCTGTGCGCCGGGACAGGAAGCGGCGACGTTTGAGCGGATGAAGGAAATCATTTCCAAGGCTGTGCCGGAGTTTCAATTGTCGCCCAAACCCGCCCAACACGCGGCGGCGCGGTCCGGCGCGGCGGCGGAAAAATAGTTGACCGGGTTTTTCCGGGTGTGTTCAGTATTTTCCGGTGATTGCGTATCGGACGCAGCTTTGGTACAAGACCTCACGCTCGGAGTCGCAGGTTCCATGCTACGAAGACAACGCCAGATGCGGATGCAAGTCCATCAATTGATGGACGCGTCACTTTTTGCGTTGAGCTTCTGGGTAGCGTATCAACTGCGCTCGAATCAATGGATCATAGACCAGTTCCAACTGGATCCGATTGCGCCGTTCGAGTCGTTTCTTTGGTTTTACCTCGTTCTCATTCCCATTTCCCCGTTGGTTCTGGAGGCGCAGGGTTTTTACAATCGCTCGCTGGCCGGGTCCAGACTGGTCACCGCCTGGCAGTTGATCAAAGGTTGCACCATCATCACTGTGGGGTTGATTATCGTCCTGTTTTTCTTCCGTCTGATCCCCGCTCGCTGGGTGGTCGTCTGGTTCGGCGCCATCAGCTTCGCGCTGGTCTATTCAAAGGAGGAAATACTGCGGGTAATCTATCAGAGCAAGATCGCCCAAGCCCAGCAGCGCCGGCGTTTCATCATAGCGGGTGCCAAGACGGAGATTGAAACCGTCGAACAGGAACTCAAGCGGCACAAGGCAACCGGCATCGAAATCGTCGCCCGGTTGGACCTGGGGGAATCGTCGGCGGACGATCTGGTGAAGTTGCTCCACGACCATTCGGTCAATGGGGTCATCCTCAGCGCCAAACACACCTATTTCGAGCAGGTCGAAGCCGTCATCAAGGCCTGCGAACTGGAGGGGGTGGAGGCGTGGGTGGTGGCGGACTTTTTCGGAACGCAGATTTCGCGCACGACGTTCGATGATTTTTACGGCAGGCCCGTCATGGTTTTCAGTTCCGCTCCCGAGATGTCGTGGCAGGGCATGGCCAAGCAATTGATGGATTTTCTTGGGGCGCTGGCGCTGTTGCTGGTGACCGGGCCGTTCATCATGCTGCCAGCGGCGATTTTGATCAAGCTCACCTCCAAGGGTCCGGTGTTGTTCAAGCAAAAACGCTCCGGCCTCAACGGCGCGCCGTTCACCATCTACAAGTTCCGCACCATGATCACCAACGCGGAACAAAAGAAACACGAAATCGAAATCATGAACGAGATGAAGGGGCCGGTGTTCAAGGTCACCAATGATCCGCGCATCACGCCGATCGGCAAATGGCTGCGCCGCTACAGCATTGACGAGTTCCCGCAACTCTTCAACGTGCTGCGTGGCGAAATGAGCCTCGTCGGCCCGCGCCCGTTGCCGGTGGACGAGGTCAGACGTTTCGACGATCTCGCACATCG
>DAOLDN010000652.1:0-1997 GCA_035327385.1 Verrucomicrobiota bacterium
CGTTTTCTGGAGGAGCGCCAGTGCGGCTTCGTCCCAAAACTGCTCGAAGCGGACGCGGACAAACTGCGCGTCGTCACCACCAATTGCGGCAGCCGCGTCGAACATCTCGACGACGAACGCCGCCGCGAACTGTTCGAGGAACTGGAAAAGTTCGGAGTCCGTCACGACGATCCCGACGTGCGCAATGTCACCTATCGCCAGTCTGACGGACGGTTTTGCATCATTGATTTCGAACTGGCAACGATTCTTCCCGACACCGCACCTGATCAACAATGAGCCACCCCGCCCCTTCCCATTTTCAAGCGTCGGTCAAATGGTCCGGCTGGACGGATCGCGGCAAGGTCCGCAAGAACAACGAGGATTCATTTCTCGGTGTCCGGTTCGACGCGCACGAGGTTCATCACCTGGGCAAGGTCGGCGAGGCGTCGTTGTCCAGCGAGGATTTTGCGTTCGCCGTCAGCGACGGCATGGGCGGCGCGCTTGCGGGTGAATACGCCAGCCGCATCGCTACCGAGAAGATCACAAAACTTCTGCCGAAATCCTTCCGCCAATCCGCAGTCGGCCTCGAAGCGGGCTACGACGATGTATTGCAGGAATTGTTCGGCGAAATTCATAAGGCGCTGGTGTATCTCGGCGGCAGTTACGAGGAATGTTCCGGCATGGAAACCACGTTGAGCCTTTGCTGGTTCACTCCGGGCTGGATGTATTTTGGCCACATCGGCGACAGCCGCATTTATTACCTGCCAGCGGGCGGCGGCGCGCTGAAACAACTCAGCCACGACGACACACACGTCGGCTGGCTGTTCCGCAATGGAAAGATCAACGAACGCGAGGCCCGAACGCATCCGCGCCGCAACGTCCTGCAAAAAGCCCTCGGCGGCAGCAACCAGTTTGTCGAGCCACAGGTGGGCGCGGTGGGCTACGAACACGGCGACGTTTTCCTGCTCTGCACCGACGGATTGTCCGAGGGCCTCTACAACGGCCAACTGACCGAATATCTGCAAACGATCGCCGCGCACGATGGCGACGACGGAACAGCGCGACGACTGGTGGAGGAAGCCGTCAAAAACGACGGCAGGGACAACACGACGGCGTTGGTGATAAGGGTGAAATAAGAAAAACGCCAAGCTCCAAACTCCAAGCTCGAGAGAAACATCAAGCTCCAAGCTTCAAGGGGCGCATCCGCGCCATTGCGCATCGCCAGCGATGTTTGATTTTTGGAGTTTTCCCAAACGTTGGTCGTGCCAATGTAAAACGCCGCGACCTTGCGGTCGCGGCGTGAGTGCATTGAGCGCGGGCGACGCCCGCTGTTTCGCCGGGTATCAGCGTCCTCCAGAGTGATAGGCTTCTTCGCCGTGTTCGGACAGATCGAGACCGGCGTGTTCCACTTCCTCGGACACGCGCAATCCGACGACGGCCTTGGCGATCGTCAACGCGATCACCGAAACCACGGCGCTCCAAATGACCGTGACGATCACGCTCTTGAATTGCGTGAACACCTGTGCGCCCATCGAATAGCCGTCCGGAGGCGTGCCACCCAACGCGCTGCTGGCGCAGACGCCAGTGAGCAGTGCGCCGACAATTCCGCCGACGCCGTGAACACCGAACACGTCGAGGCTGTCGTCATATCCCATTGCGCGTTTCACACTGGTGGCCGCGATGTAGCAGACGAGGCTGGAAACGATGCCGATGATCAACGCTCCCATCGGGCCGGCTGTGCCGGAGGCGGGCGTGATGGCGACCAATCCGGCGACCGCACCGGTGGCCAGACCCACTGCGGTGGGTTTGCCGCTGCGAATCCATTCCGCAAACATCCACGTTGCGGCTGCGGCTGCGGTGGCGATCTGGGTCACCAGCATGGCCATGCCAGCCGTGCCGTTGGCGGCAACGGCGCTGCCCGCGTTGAAGCCAAACCAACCGACCCAGAGCATGCTGGCCCCGATGACCGTCAGCGGGACGCTGTGGGGCGAGAGCGCTTCCTGGCGATAGCCCTTGCG
>DAOLDN010000653.1:0-1993 GCA_035327385.1 Verrucomicrobiota bacterium
TGTTCATCGGTGAACGCGCGTTCGACTGTGGCCTGGAGGCGTTGTTCCCAGCGGCGCAATTCCGGGTGACGTACGGCAGGCAGCACGTCGAGGAGGTTTTTGATCAATGCGTTCATCCGGCGCATGACCTGGATGCTGTTTGCGCCGCAGAAGCGGATTTCGTCCAGTCCCAGTCGAAGGAAATCCTCCCATTTGGGGAACGGAACGACGAGGCGGATGCTGTTGTTCTCATCACGATAGACTCCCATCTGAAGGCGGCGCTGACCCAGGCGCAGGAGCATGTCCTCGATTTGATCCAGGGCCTGGACGGCGGTGGTGGGGTCATTGATGGCGGGCGAAAGTGCCTTGATGGCGATGTCCACCACCAGTCTCATGGCGTATTTGGGGTCTTGCTGAAACGTTCGCTCGTCGCCGAGTTCCATCGCATTTCTTAGCGCGTTCTCGTCCAGCGGCCTTTGCGCCGAATAGACCCGCAGTAACGGAGATTTTTCCAGGACCGAATCGCCGATGGCGGATGTCACCTCGATGACCGCCTTCGATGTGCAGGCCAATGCCAGCAATTCGCCGACCTGGAGTGACTGGACAATCCGGGGACGGCCTGAGTAGGCGAGCGTTTGCGTCAAGGGCAGTTTCCGGATGGCAGCCAGGTCCATCGGTTCGGTGTCTTCCCACAGCGGATAGAGTTCCTCGATGGCCTGTCGTCCCTGGTCCGCAGTGAAGATGAGCATCCGGGTGACCTGCAACAGGCCGACGCGTTCGATGAGGGCGACGAACATTCCCACACTGGCCAGCAACAGGACGAACACCAGCCAGCCGCTGACGAAGGGCACTTTGCCGGAACTTTCCCGGTCCACCCACGCAAGCATTTGCAGCGCGTAAAGGAACGTGGCCGTGAACACGCCCAGCGCGTGTGACACCACCGAATCGCGCGCCACCCACAAGACCAGTCGCGGCGAATACGCCGTGGCGCTGAACTGCACCATGATGATGGCCAGCGAGAAGACGATGCCCGTCAACGCGATCATTCCCGACGCGATCGAGGAACAAATGGCCATGGCCGAGGCGGCGCTGATGGTGGAAACCAGGTTCGGGAAGTAGTGATGTTCCACGCGCGGAATGATCATTCCCAGCACCAGCGTGGTGATGGCGTAGGCGAACGGAACTCCCCAACCCTTGAGCTTTCTGCGGATTCTGTGGGTGGATTTCATGGTTTGACCTTGGGGGCGGATTGTCGTGGCATCTCGTTTTCTATCATCCTCCCAGTGCGATGGTCAACGCGACCAGCACCGAACCCAGCACCACCATTCCGATGCCGAAACCCAACGGAAACCGGCCCACCACTCGTCCGTAGGCAAAGCCCGCGATGAACAACATCGCCACCGCAATGCCGTTGGAGACGCGCATCGCGAAATGAACGGCGTCCATGAAAATGAACGGAACGGCCACGGGAAACGTGGTCAGAAACACCAGCAGAAACACGCCCAGCGCGCCGAGCCAGTCCCTGCCGTCCAGCCGCGCGCGTTCCGGCGGTTCGGGCAGTTTCAGTAGCCGTTCTCGAAGGCTTTCCAGTTCCTCCGGTTTAAGCACCGACGCCACCAACGGCGGCAGCGCCCCCGCAATGAGGCGTTGCGCCTGGTGGACGCCGCTCGCGCCGCGAACGGCCCGATACGTTTTGAGATTGCGGCCTTGTTCCGCCAGGCAACCCATCAGGTACAGCACGCCATCAATGATGCCCCACGCCAGGTTGCAGCCCAGCGCGCCGACGAGCATGGTTCGGACGTCGTCGCGTCCCGCCTCCGCCACGCTCAACGAACCGGTGAACGTGAGCACCATGATCAGGCCGAACAACACCTCGGAAATGCGGTCGTGCGCCTCCAGCACGCGCTTTGACGATTTGTTCAGGGGTTCAGTCATGACAGCCCGCCGGCGTGTAACGGACTCATTTCTTCAATGCCTGAAGCTGCTTCAACACGGCGGGAGGAAGGCCACGTCT
>DAOLDN010000654.1:0-1990 GCA_035327385.1 Verrucomicrobiota bacterium
CCGTTGCTTCCAATTCCACCAACGTTACGATCACCGCCGGCGTCTCAGCCACGTTCACCATCATCGGCGGCGGCACGGAACCAACCTTTCAGTGGCAGATCAGCACCAATAACGGTTCCACCTGGAACAACGTCACCGGAGGTTTTGGAGCCACGACCGCGAGTTACACGACTCCCTTCCTGACAACCAACAACAATCAAAACCAGTTCCGATGCGTCGTCAGCGTGGAGTGCGGCGGCGGTTCCACACAGCCGTCAACACCAGCCACCGTCACTGTCAATCCCTCCGTCAGCACGCCCAACGGCATCGTGATGAACGACACCTGGCCGGAGGGTTCATGGAACAATCAGCCGTTCGATACGAACAATTCCATCTGGTTTGGCACTGGCCTCAGTGGCGGTCAGGACGTGATGATCGGCACGCCCCAGGGGAGCGCCACGTTGTGGTTGGGCTACTTCATTGATACATCCGTCGAGGACCCGCTGCCCGTGCATTTGGACGTTGGCAAGATGGTCAATGTGAGCATTGATTTCTCGGCGAACGACATCGTTGCCAGCGGCGGCAACGCGCTGCGCATCGGCCTGTTCGATTATTCCGACGCCAACGCGTTCGTGACCGCCGACTCGGGCGCTGCCGGCAGCGGCGGCACCGCCACCGGTGTGCGTGGATACATGCTCTCGCAGAACTGGGGCACGACGTTCAACGACAACACACCCATGGAAATCTATCTCCGCAACGGCCTCAACAGCGCCAACCTGATGGGGTCCATCGGCGACTTCGTGTCATTGGGTGAAGGTCCGACCGGAGCCACGCTCTCCAACTCGGCGGCGTTCCAGAGCGGAACCAGTTACACGCTCACCCTTTCCGTGGCCCGCACGGCGGATCGCTCCGTCAATGTGTCCGCAGCCATCTCAGGCGGCGGCTCCAACTGGGTCACCACCGTCACGGACACCAACTACGTGTATCACCGTTTCGATGCGTTCGGCATCCGCGCGGTCAACAACACCAGCACCGCCAGCCAATTCAACTTCACACGGTTCAACGTGGTGGTGACAAACGCTCCGGCAGCGCCGCTCACATCCATCCCGCTGACCATCGGCCAGTCCGGAAACAACGTCGTGTTGTCCTGGGCCAATCCCGCGTTCAACCTGCAGGCGGCGCCGGCGGTGACGGGCACTTATACCAACGTGCCCGGTGCCACCAGCCCTTACACCAACGCGGCCAGCGGCTCGCAACGTTACTTCAGGCTGCTGGGCCAGTAACTTTTCAGCCGTCTGGACGGATTAATCCAGAACGCTCATTCACGACGAAACCGGGAAGTAATTCCCGGTTTCGTTTTTTCTAAGCCGGTTCCCGGCCGTCCCGACATGCGTTCAATCCCACAAACTGATGAGGACTTTTTTCTAGTGCGCACGAGGCGAACCTGATTAAGTTCGCCGCTGTGAAAACACACGTCCTTCTTCTTCCTTTCTTGTCCTCCGTTCTGGCTTTGCCCGTTTTCAGTCAGGAAACCGCACGCCCCGCGACCTTGGAGGCGGCACTGACACTGCGCGCGGACCAGCCCGGACCGGTCATTAATCCGAACATCTACGGCCATTTCGCCGAACATCTGGGCCGTTGCATCTACGAAGGCATCTGGGTCGGCGAAGATTCTTCCATTCCCAACACCCGTGGCATCCGCAACGACGTCGTCGCCGCGCTCAAACAACTGAACATCCCCGTCCTGCGCTGGCCCGGTGGTTGTTTTGCCGATGAATACCACTGGAAGGACGGCATCGGCCCGCGCGAAAAGCGTCCCGCCATGATCAACACCCACTGGGGCGGCGTCACTGAGAACAACCACTTCGGCACCCACGAATTCATGGACCTCGTCGAAATGCTCGGTTGCGAAGCCTACATCTCCGGCAACGTCGGCAGCGGCACGCCACAGGAAATGATGGAATGGGTCGAATACCTCACCTCCGACGCCGATTCTCCCATGGCCAATCTC
>DAOLDN010000655.1:0-1989 GCA_035327385.1 Verrucomicrobiota bacterium
CCGCCAACCTGAATTACGACGACACCTGGCACGGCGCGCTCGGTGCGGCCTACAAAGCCACGGCCAAGTGGACGCTGCTGGGCGGCGTCGCCTACGACACGTCGGCGGTGGACGACGACAACCGCACCGTGACCTTGCCGATGGGAGAAGCGTACCGCTTCGGCATCGGTGCGTTGTATCGCAAAAGCGACCGGTTCGATTTCGGAGCCGGATTCGAATTCATCTGGGCCGGCGACATGGAAGTGGACCAGTCCGGGACGTTGCGGGGCGATGTTTCGGGCGAATACAAGAACGTCTATTTCACGTTCTTCACACTCAACGCGACATGGCGCTTCTGAAATCCACGACATTCAATCATATCATGAACAATCCACTCCAACATCTCCTCGCGGCGGTCGCGTTGTGTGGACTCGTGTGTGGCTGCGCGACGGATTCATCCACCAAATCCTTCGCACAGGCTGCTGCACCACGCGACGACGTGGCTGAGTTTCGCAAGATTGTCGCCGGGAGCCTGCGAACGACAAAGGACGCGCTGGAATCGTTGGACGCCGTGGGCGTGCAGGCCAGCGGCGATCCGGCTGACGCGGTGCGGATCTTTGCCGGCGAGGTTCAGGAACTGGAGGTGGAATCCGTCAGGATGCGTTCGCGGGCGCTGGCGATGGAGCGCAGCGGCGAGGCCTATTTCGCGCAATGGCACAAGAAACTGGCCGCGCATCCGGAGGCATCCACTCGCGACGCCGCGGCCCGCAACCGCGATCAACTGCAAAAGAGCTTCGACGCGCTGCATGCCACGTCGCTGCAACTGCGCACCGCGTTCAAACCGTTCCTGAGCAACCTGCGTCAGGCCCGCAACACCCTCGAAGCGCAGCCCGACCTTTCGGGTGTTGACGCCGCAAAACAGTGGATCGTTGCGTCGCACAAGACCGGTCGCGAAGTTCAATCGCTGCTCGCAACGATGCTGGCGGAACTGAACACGATCTCCGCCCTGCTGAAGTCCGTTCCCAATCCCTGAACCAGCCATGAAAACTTTTTTCAATTCCCCCGCCTGTCTGTTGACCGCTCTCGTTCTGGCCGTGGTCGGTGTCGTTCTTCCGATGGCGTCGCGCGCCCAGATCATCATGGGGTCGCCGCCGGACACCGACGCGCAACGCAACGACATGCAGAACGTCAAGATTCAGACGCGCTCGCTGGTCAACGCGTGCAACCAGGGTTTCAACGACGCGTCCGATCCATATCAATACGTGCTCTACAATTTCAATTCGTTGCGCGCGCAGTACAACCTGTTTCGCAACACGATGACGTCGCAGCAGGTTTCGCGCGCCGCCAACGAATGGTCGGAACTGGATTCAGGACTGGACATTCTGGCGGAGGCGTTCTCGGATTATCAGGAGCAGACGCCTGCGGGCACGTTCAACGTGTCCGCGTTCCGCAACATGTGCAGCGTGCTGGGCCAGGCGTCAGGCGTGTGGCTCTCGGAATTCACCGACGCCTGTGGGCGTTCGCAGATTGGGTGGTAGCCGGATGGAGGATTTGACGGGAGCGATTCCATGAACGACAAGACATACGGCAGGGGCGGAAGTTTTGCATGGGAACGCATTTGCGCTTTCATTCTCGCGGCGACCGTGCTGCTCCTGATTGGGCAGGGTTGTTCGCTGCTCCAATTCAAACGGTCGGAATCCCGCGTGGAAATGGGCAGCCTGCAATCCCTGACCAACGCCAGTGGCAAGGTCGTCAGCGCGGTGGTATTGCAGGCGCAGGTCAAGCGGTTTGCCGACGAGTATTCCTCGATGGTGGCTCAGGCTGCCGACGATTACGCTGCGGCGGTCAACACGCCCGATGCCCGGATGACGGCGTTGAAATGGAAGCTTGGCCAGGCGACGGCGGCGATTGTGGACGCGACGGGCATCAGTCCGGTGCTCAACGCCGTGGACCTGCTGATGCTGGCCACGTTGTCGAGAATGGTGGTGGAGGACACGGTGGTCAAACAAC
>DAOLDN010000656.1:0-1983 GCA_035327385.1 Verrucomicrobiota bacterium
TTGGACTGCGGCAGCCCTCTGCCGCCTTTGCACCGCAGGCTTACGACGCGAAAGCAGCAGAGGGCAGTCCAAAACCTCGCGGAAATTTCCAACGGGCTTTCAGAACTCGGGCACACTGTTGATTAAACCGCTCTGGAATTGCAGCAGCCTTCACAACATCAGCAACGGAGCGCCTTTTGGCAGGCGAACAACAACTGTCCCCGCAATTTTGTCATGCCAGCCTTGCTTGTCCGGATCCCACGCGATCCAGAGAAAACCCAGGAACAAAACGATCACCGAAAACGCCGCCATCAACGAGCGAACCAACGCGACCGCAAACGTCACCGGTCGTCCATCGGGTCGGATGACCTTGAGATTGAGAACAATGCCGCCGATGGTCGTTCCTCGCCAGGCCCACATGCCGGCAAAGTAAGCCACAGCCACCAGCAATCCCAATGGCAGGCCGCCCACAGCGGCGCTGAGTATGCTGACAAGGATGATGTCCAGAAACGCCGCCGCCATTCGTTCCCAGAAACTCGCGCGTGGCAACGCCAGGATTTCAGAAACATTGCCCTGCGAAACGGCAGCTGTCGCCGCCGCATCGCTGGAATGTGGAGACTCCGGCGGTTCAACGGGTGCCGTTGAAGGTTGTTGCACCGTTGTTGCAACGATCCCGGGCGAAGCAACGTTCGCGGCGGCGGCGAACGTGGACGTCGGCGCAGTTCCCGAAGGATTGTTGCCTTGTGGCGGCGCGGGCGACGACGGCGGCAATTCCCGGCGCACACCGCCGAACAATGCAACCACGGCGGCCCCCAGCGCCCACATGCCTGAGACGGCAAAGACCAGCATTCCCAATATCGGAACGAGGAACAAGAGCGTCAGCAGCACCCATCCCAACACAAACGCAAGAATGGGTTGCTGGACTCCGAAGCGGCGACCGAAGTATTGCAGCAAGGCGACCTTGCCGACGATTCCCGCCAACATCGCCGCAGCGGCGAGAAACGGAACAAGAAACACCCCAATGCCCGTCAGCACCAGCAGCAGTGTCACCAGGGGCAACACGAGCACCTTGGTCAGAATTCCCATCAGCAGCGTTGTTGCCGGGCGGTCCTGGATTTCATTTACGCACGCCGCCACCGGACGCGGAAAGGCCAGCGCCACGAGCAGGTAAAGGACGAAGAATATCCCCGCAATCATCCAAAGCCACCCAAGCCCGGGTGCCAGCGGACGCAACTTGAACACGCATTGTTCGAGCCACTCGCCGATCCATTTGAAACCGGGAAAGCCAACAATACCTCCGCCGATGGTGGCATTCTCCGCGCGTTCCACGCCGCCGCCCACCGCGACGGTATCGCCGTTGACATTTGCGCCGTCCTCGATCGTTACGTTTCCCAAAACGGCCACGACATCGCCGCGCACGTTCGCGTTTGTCCCGATCCTGACATTGCCGAACACCGCAACCACATCCCGCGCCTCGTCCGTCACCGTCGCATTACCAAAAATGGCGACAACGGAATCGTTCACCTTACCGTGCGCCGTGGCGGATCCCGCGATTACGACCATGGCATTCACAGTGTCCCCGGCCTTCAGTTCCTCGCTTCTTCCGATCACGACGATGTCTCGCGCGTTGCGCTGCCATTGGCGGTCTGTAGTCTCAGAATCGCCGGCGTCGGTTGTCTCCACGACGGTCTCAGTCTCGAATGTGTTTGTTGCGGTCGCCACGACATCGTCACCCGGCTGACGTTGATTGTCTTCTTCGGCGTCAGTTTGCTGCGCCATCAACTGCGCCGCGCCCAGACACACAACCCCCGCCGCAAACCACGCAGCCAGCCAACTGTTTTTCCATGTATTCATATTCATCGTTCCCTTCCTTCCGATACCGGCTGCACCGCCAGTCGAACATAGACTGATCCCAGCCCGACGACCGCAAGCCACGCCGCAATGAACAGTGCAATGACCGGCAAAACCATGCTCACCCGCACCTGACTGAACGCCAGAGTCATC
>DAOLDN010000657.1:0-1982 GCA_035327385.1 Verrucomicrobiota bacterium
TGACGCTGCGGCGCAGAGGCAGGGATTGATTTCGCAGGACGCCTACTCCGCCCACCTGCGCTGGAGCAACGAAGCCGAGCGCGCGGGATCGCCGCAGGAAGTTGCCGAGGCGTTGAAGCGTGAGATGGAGGCGGCGTTTTCCTGAGTGCGATGACATTTCTCGGCGTTGAAGCAACTGGGATTCCGCAACGCCTTGTGCGCGGGCGACCTAAGTGTCAGCAGTGGCGCAGGCCCGCAAGCTCGCACCGTCCGGCATCGGAATCGAAATCGAAATCTACACACCATGACACGAATCAAAACAACCCTGCTGACGTTCGGCCTCCTGGCCGCTCACATCATCAACTGCATGGCCGCGCCGATTGAACTCAAGCTGGACGCCGCCAAAACCAACGCGCCCATCAACCCGTTCATTTACGGCCAGTTCATCGAACACCTTGGCCGTTGCATCTACGGCGGCATCTGGGCCGAGATGCTCGAAGATCGCAAATTCTATTTCCCCATCACTGCCGACTATTCGCCGTATCGCAGTCTCACCCACACGCCTTACCCGGTTGTGGGCGCTTCGCCGTGGCAGATCATCGGCGACACCGGCGCGGTGACGATGGTGAAGGAAGGCGCGTTTGTGGGCGATCACTCGCCGCGCGTCAATTCCGGCTCAGGCATCCGCCAACGTGACTTGGGCCTGGTCGCTGGCAAAACTTATCAGGGCTACCTGTGGGCAAAGCCATTGGGCAAGCGCGCGGAAATCGAAGTCACGCTTGCCTGGGGTGAAGGCGCAAATGACCGCAAAACGGTGAAGCTGAAATTCAGCGGGAACAAATTCACGAAGAAAACCTTCTCGTTCACATCAAACACCGGCACGGACAAGGGATTGTTGGAAATCCGCGCCTCCGGCGGCGATGTCCTGCTCGGCCCGCCCTCGCTGATGCCCGCAGACAACGTCAAGGGCCTGCGAGCCGACACACTCGCATTGCTCAAACAGCTCGACGGCACCATCTATCGCTGGCCAGGCGGGAATTTCGTCAGCGGTTACGACTGGCGTGACGGAATCGGCGACCGCGACCGTCGTCCGCCCCGCAAGAATCCGGCTTGGACGGGTGTCGAACACAATGATTTCGGCACGGACGAGTTCATTGCGTTCTGTCGCGAGGTCAACACCGAGCCGATGATCGCCGTCAACACCGGCTTCGGGGACGCTTATTCCGCCGCGCAATGGGTGGAGTACTGCAACGCCGGTGCCAAGACCATTGGCGGCGGCTGGCGCGCGAAGAACGGCCACAAATCGCCGTATAACGTGAAGTACTGGTGCGTGGGCAACGAGATGTTCGGCCCGTGGCAGTTGGGCTTCATGCAGATGGAGCATTACACACAGAAACACAATCTCGTCGCCGACGCGATGTGGGGCGTAGACCCGACCCTCGCGCTGGTGGCCGTGGGCGATCTCGACACGATCAACAAGGACCACGATCCCAATCAGGTCAAATCCGGCAAGACCTGCTCGCACATCATGCTCGAACAATGCGCCGACCGCATGACCATGCTCTCGGAACATTTCTACGAAGGCCGCGTGCCGTGGAAAACAAACCAACGCACGAACCTGCTTGCCCACGTTGCGATGCTCCGCGACGCCATCCGGCACAAGGCTGACGGCCACCGCAAACTCCAGGCCAGCCTTCCCAATCTCAAGGGCCGACTGGTGCCCATCGCGATGGACGAATGGAACTATTGGCATCGCGATTACGTCTATGGCGAACTGGGTTGCGTCTATGACTGGTCCGACGGCCTCGGCATCGCCGCCGGTTTGCACGAATACTTCCGGCAAAGCGACCTCATCCAGATGGCGCACTACGCTCAAACCGTCAACGTCATCGGTGCCATTAAAACCTCGAAGACCGCCGCCGAACTGGAAACCACCGGTCTGGTGCTCCAACTCTATCGGCAGCACTTCGGCCAGATTCCATTGACCGTCGCGCAGGAGTTCG
>DAOLDN010000658.1:0-1982 GCA_035327385.1 Verrucomicrobiota bacterium
TCATCCCCGCCGCTACATTCCACCTCGCTGGCGGATGGCTTCGTAGAGGAACACGGCGGCGGCGGACCCCACGTTCAACGAATCCACGGTCGGCGGCATCGGGATGGCAACGGCTTCATCGCACATTTCCAGAACGGGTCGCGAAATTCCGTTGGCTTCGCTGCCCAGCACGATGCAGGAATCCCCTTTGAAATCGGCTTGCGATAACGTCTTGCGATCCGTGTGCGGATGCGCGGCGATGCACCTCACTCCACGTTCGCGCAACGCTCGCAACGCGTTGACCAACGTTTCAGTCCGGACGGCGTCGCGGCGCCGGGTCTTGGGATTGGCGTCGAGCGGATCGGTCCGCCGCCCCAGTTCCACAACGGGCAGTTGAAAGATCGTTCCCATGGAGTTGCGAACGGCGCGTCGCAGGTACGGACTGCTGGAGGTTTCTCCCACGATCAACGCCTGAACGCCGAACCCGACACAATTGCGAACCACCACGCCGAGGTTTTCGGCGTTGGACAATTCATCCACGGCCACGAGCAATCGCGGACTTTTGCTTTCCGCCAGCACCGTTTCCAAAGTCATCGGAGAAGGAATCTTTCCCACGGCCATCACGCCCTGAAACATCGAAAACCCGATGAGCGATTCGAGCAGTTCCTTTTTCTCGACGACAAAAACGGGTATCTCCTCGCGGCGCGCGGCGAGCAACGGCTCAAACGTCGCAAGCCATCTCTCCGGCAACAGCACCGATACCACGTCGAAGTGACTTTCCAGAAGTCTTCGCACCACCTTTTCGCTCTCTGCCACGAAGATGCCGTCGTTGCAATGCGCCTGCGGACGGCGCATCGTCCGGTAGGGGGACAGCTCCGACAAATCAAGCGAGTCAACGTGGTGAAGTGTGAACATGGGAAAGGCTGAAGGCTCAATGCTGAATGCTAAAGGCTCGCTTGTCTGGTTGTGAAAAATGGTGATGAATTAGCCTTCAGCCTTCAGCCTTTCAGTTCCAGCGTGGGGCAGGGGACAGTTTGCGAGGTGATTTGCAGTCGCACATGGGTAGCACCGATATCGTCGAGTTTGCGCTGCACGACGTCGCGGGCCAGTTCGGGCTTGTTGCACTCGCGGCTGAGGTGGCCGAGATAGACGTGGCGCAGATCGGCAGACATGATCTCAACGGCGCAGTCTGCCGCAGCCTCGTTTGACAGATGACCGTGACGACTGAGAATGCGTTGTTTGAGACTCCACGGACGGCGAACACATTCCTGAAGCATCTTCACATCGTGATTGGCTTCCAGCACGAGCGCGTTGGCCGCGCGCGTGCGTTCGGTGACGAGTTTGGTGACATGGCCAAGATCGGTGGCGAAGCCGATGTTTCCGGACGGGGTGCGGATGAGAAAGCCCACGGGGTCCTGCGCGTCGTGTGGGATGGCGAACGTCTCCACGGCCACGTCGCCCACGTCAAAACTGCTTCCCGTTGTGAACAGTCGGAAATCGAACGTCATGTTCAGGATGCGGACGATCTCGTCCCGAGTGGCACGATTGCAGTAGATTGGAATGTTCAATTTGCCCGCAATACCGGCCAGTCCCTGGATATGATCGCTGTGCTCATGTGTGACGAGAATAGCCGTGAGATTTTCCGGGGCGCGACCGATGCTCGCGAGCCGTTGTCGGATCTGACGCGGACTGAACCCGGCGTCCACGAGAATGCGCGCGTCCTCCGTCTCCAGATAAGCGCAATTGCCGGATGAACCGCTGCCAAGAATCGTGAGTTTTACAGCCACCGGGCGACGTTAAAGACTGTTGTGGAAACGGGCAACGTTTATTGCAGTTTGAGCAGGATGACGGGCACGGACGGAGAACGGAGCCGTCACTTCGCAATCATTCCGCTCTGGCGCGCGTAATTAAAGATGCCGCCGGCGTCCACCACGGGCCGCACATCGCCGAGCGGTTTGAAGTGATAAACCTTGCGGGTGGCTTTGACCGTGACCGTTCCCGCG
>DAOLDN010000659.1:0-1980 GCA_035327385.1 Verrucomicrobiota bacterium
AGCCGTCCACGATCGCGTTCACGTCCATGTGGGCTGCGGCGTGCGGTGCCAGTTCCGCGCGTTTTCCAGTAAGGAGATTGACAACGCCGCCAGGAAGGTCGCTCGTGGCCAGAATCTCGGCGAATGTCGCAGCCGGGAGCGGGAATTTTTCCGAAGCCACGACGATCGCCGTATTGCCGCTGAGAATGACGGGTGCGGTCAGGGAGGCCAGCGCCAGCAGGGACGGTTCGTCCGGCGCGAAGACGACAACGACGCCCGTGGGTTCGGGTGTTGTGAAGTTGAAATGCGACGTTGCGACGGGATTCACACTACCGAAGACCTGCTGGTATTTGTCCGTCCAGCCCGCGAAATGGACCAGCCGGTCAATGGACAGAGTGACCTCGCGTTTTGCCTTTGCGGCGCTGACATTTGTGGAGCGCGCGACTTCCTGAACCAGTTCGGAAGCGCGGTTCTGGAGCATTTCCGCCGCACGATAAAGAATCTGGCCGCGATTGTAGGCCGTGGCCTTGCTCCAGCCATCCACTGCCAACCGCGCCGCGACGACAGCATCCCGAAAATCCTTGCGGGAGGCATGGCAGAAATTGTCGAGATGTTCGCCGCTGGCAGATCTGGCCGGCAGGTAACGTCCACTTTCGCTGCGTGGGAATTTACCGCCGATGTAGAGCTTGTAGGTCTTTTTGACGTCGAGACGATTGCTGTTCATGGCTTGCGGCAGCTTGAACGAACCGCGACGGAAAACAATTCAAAACCTCACCGGGGACGACCGTCAGATTTTTCCCCGGAAATACTCGATGGTGGGCTTGATTCCCCGCTCCAGCAGCACCTTGGGTTCCCAACGAAGGAGTTTGCGGGCCAGCGTGATGTCGGGACGACGTTGTTTGGGATCGTCCTGCGGCAGAGGTTTGTGCACGATTTTGCTGCGTGAGCCGGTGGCGCGGATGATTTCTTCGGCGAATTGCAGCATGGTCCGTTCGACGGGATTGCCAATGTTCACAGGCAGATCGTAGCCGCTCATCATCAGGCGATAGATGCCTTCGATGAGGTCTGACACGTAACAGAAGCTGCGGGTCTGTTGTCCGGTGCCGAAGACCGTGATGGGTTTGTTTTTGAGCGCCTGACTGACGAAGGCGGGAACGACGCGGCCGTCGTTGAGGCGCATTCGGGGTCCGTAAGTATTGAAGATGCGGACAATGCGCGTCTCGACCTTGTGTTCGCGGTGATAGGCCATGGTCATGGCTTCGGCGAAGCGCTTGGCTTCATCGTAACAGCCGCGCGGACCGATGGTGTTGACGTTGCCCCAATAATCCTCCCGTTGCGGATGCACCAGCGGGTCGCCGTAAATCTCGGACGTGGAGGCGATCAGAAAGCGGGCGTTCTTGATTTTTGCCAGACCCAGCGCCTTGTGCGTGCCCAGAGAGCCGACCTTGAGAGTCTGGATGGGCACGTTGAGATAATCAATCGGACTCGCGGGTGAGGCAAAGTGCCACACGTAATCCACGGGACTGTCGAGAAAGATGAACTCGGTGACGTCCTGCTCAATGAACTTGAAATCCTTGTTGCCGCCCAGGTGCGCGATGTTGTCCACCGTGCCCGTGATGAAATTGTCCAGGCCGATGACCTTGTGACCGCGAGACAGCAGCAGGTCGGTGAGATGAGAGCCTAGAAAGCCGGCGGCACCAGTGACGACAGAAACGGGCTGTTTGGATTTGGTGCGGGGCGCTTTGTATGCGGGCATGAGTCGGGTTCCAGTTGGGGGGGTGGCGGTGTTTGCTAGAGTGTGCCGGATGTCGTGGCGGGACGATTCATTTCGCGCCTGTTCCCATCAATACCACGGGGATCGTCCGTATGAGAATTTTCAAATCCAGCCACAGCGACCAGTTGTCTATGTATTCGAGGTCGAGTCGGACCCAATCCTGGAATTCGACAATGCGGTTGCGCCCACTGATCTGCCACAGGCAGGTGAGGCCGGGTTTGACGCTG
>DAOLDN010000660.1:0-1974 GCA_035327385.1 Verrucomicrobiota bacterium
TGACAACTCGCTGCGGCTGGATTTTACGGCGACCACCGACGCGGACACCGCCGTCAATCTTACGCATCATTCGTATTTCAATCTGGCGGGGCAGGGGACGATTCTCGATCACGAGGTGATGATCAACGCGGATCGTTTCACTCCCGTGAATGAATCTTTGATACCCACGGGCGAACTGCGACCCGTTGCGGGCACGCCGATGGATTTTCGTCAGCCAACGAAGGTTGGCGTGCGCATCCATCAATCGGACGAGCAACTCCAGCGCGGTCGCGGCTACGACCACAACTGGGTGATCAACAAGCCGGACGGTGAAATGGGATTGCAGGCGCGCGTGTATGAGCCGACAACAGGACGCGTCATGGAAGTGTTCTCCACCGAACCGGGCGTGCAGTTCTACACGGGCAATTTTCTGGATGGAACGATCACCGGCAAAGACGGTCGCGTGTATGTGCAGCGCAGCGGGCTGTGCTTTGAGCCGCAACATTTCCCGGATTCGCCCAATCAACCGTCATTTCCATCCACGGTCCTAAAAGCCGGAGCGACTTTTCGCAGCGTCATTCTTTATCGGTTCTTTGTGAAGTGACATGCCGCAATTCATGCTTGCCCAATGAGAGATGACCAATCGTAAATGACAAATCACCCCCCAGTGGTCATTGATCATCTTCCCTTCGTCATTCCTCATTTGCTCTCCATGTCGTCGTTTCGCCCTTCGCAATGTTGACCGTGCGCGTCTTGTCGCCGTAACGCAGCACGCACGGCATGCCGGCTGTGGACCGGACGGTCGCCGATGTCAGCCGTCCATTTTTCCACTCGATGTCCACCACGAAACCTCCGCGTGCGCGCAATCCCTTGACCGAGCCGCTGGCCCACGAATCGGGCAGGGCGGGCAGCAACTGGATTTCGCCCGCGTGACTTTGAAGCAGCATCTCGCAGATGCCGGCCACGCCGCCGAAGTTTCCGTCAATTTGGAATGGCGGATGGGTATCGAAGAGGTTGGGCAACGTGGATTTTGCCAGCAGCGCCTGGACGTTTTCACCGGCTTTGTTGCCGTCGCCGAGCCGCGCCCAAAAACTGATGATCCATGCGCGGCTCCAGCCCGTGTGGCCGCCGCCGCTGGCCAGTCGTTTTTCCAGTGATTTGCGCGCCGCCGCCGCGAAATCCGGAGTGCCTGTCAACGTGATCTGCCGGCCCGGATGCAACGCGAACAGATGGGAAACGTGCCGATGTCCCGGTTCGGCTTCCTCCAATTCCTCCGTCCATTCCATGAGCCGTCCGTCGCTGCCGATGCGTGGCAGCAGCAGGCGTGATTGCGCCGATTCGACGTCTGCGACGGTCGGTTCGTTGACGCCAAGTGCGCGCGCGGCTTCAAGGTAATTGCTGAAACAATCCCAAATGATTTGTTGTTCCATGGACGGGCCCATGGTCAGTGAGTATCTGCCGCCGTCAGGGCCGATGAACTTGTTTTCCGGCGACGGCGCGGGGCCTGCGACGAGTTTCTTCGTCTTTGGGTCCTCCACGAGCCAATCGAGACTGAACTCCGCCGACGCCCGCAGGATGGGAAAGACCTGACGCAGATAATTGGTGTCGCGCGAGAAAGCGAAGGGTTCCCACAGGTGTTGCGACAACCACGCTCCCGCCGATGGCGACAATCCCCAGGACGGCACTTCGCCCGGAGCAGTGAAGCCCCACGCGTTGGCCAGCGTATGAACCGTCCAGCCGCGCGCGTTGTAATGGATTTTCGCCGTGCGCGCACCCGGGCCCGTGAGGAAGGCGATGTAACGTTGCAACGGCTCGAAACATTCCGTGAGGTTCGCAGTTTCCGCGAGCCAGTAGTTCATCTGCAGGTTGATGTTGGCGTGGTAATCGCAGTTCCACGGATTTTGAAGGCCCTCGGCCCAGAGGCCCTGGAGATTGGCGGGCATGTTGCCGGGTCGCGGCGAAATGATGAGGAGGTAAAGGTCAAACTGAAAATAG
>DAOLDN010000661.1:0-1974 GCA_035327385.1 Verrucomicrobiota bacterium
GGTGGACAGGCCCGGCCCGGGCGTCTGACCGGTGTGCAAATCGTAGCCTCCGACCTGGCAGAAAAAGATCTGGCGTTTCAATCCGAATCCTCCCGCCGCTGCGGCGCGGTTTCCGGCTTCGATGAGTCTTGCGACCATTCTCAGTTGCGCTCCGAGGTTGGAATTGAAGATCAGCCCGCTGGTGGGAGTGGTGACGCTGGTGGGGATGCCCGTGAGCCACGGAGCGTTTGCGGTGGAAGCGATGGCGTTGTTGAGCAGCGCGCCGGTGTCAATGGCGTGCCGCGTGACGTCGGCGTGGGCGCGTTGCTGGAGGTTGGGGTAGGGGATCGCGAGGATGTTTGTGAGTGCGGAGACGCGGTTGGTGTAGGTGTTGCCCGAGCCGAGCGAGGACATGGCGATGGCACCGCTGGTGGACACGGAGTATTGCGAGGTGATGTTGCCGACCTCGAACGTGTTGGCTCCCGCGAGTGAAACGGACAGCGAGATGGGCGCGTCCGGCTGCACCGCTGCCAGAAGGTCGGCGCAACGTCCGCCCCAGCCGGTGAGCGGCGGTTGATCGGGGATGGAGGTCTGCCATTGCGTGACCTGATCGGCGTGCGAGAACAGTTGGGGTGGTCGCTGGAGAATGCCCGCCTGATATTGGGCGCGCGTCATGGGAAAGACGAGCGTGCCTGTGTTGAACAGGACCGCGAGCCTTCCGGAATTGAACATCGAGGCCAGTTCCGGACAGGCCGGATGGAAGGCGTATTCGTGGCCGTCGCTGTTGTCAGATATGATCGGTATGGCGAGTTGATTCGGCGGGCCGCCGCTCAAGGGATGCGGGATTGCCAGGACGTCCGTGCGAATGGCGGCGTAATTATCGTATTCGGACTGGATGGCCGGGATGATGAGGTTGTTGGAGTCGTTGCCTCCGGCCATGAAGACACAGACCAGCGCCTTGTAATCGGAGATGTTGGATTGCGCGACGGCGGCGTTGATGAAGCGCAGGTCCTTGATGAAGGCGGTCATCGCGCCCATGCCCAGCGCGGCGCACGCGGCCTGCCGGATGAAGTGGCGTCGGGTGGTCAGCACGGAAAACGGTTTGTCTTGCATAGGGTCTATCTCTGGATGGTGAAGTCCGGCGACGTGACGATCAGGTGAACGACGGCGCGCACACGGTCGCGCATCTGTGTTGCCGTGGGCGTGGTGTAACTGAGCGTCGAGGCGAAATTGACAATGGCCGTCTTGGCCGCCGCCGACAACTGGCCTCCGCACAGGAGGATGTTCAACTGGTCAACGAGGTTCGGGAGACCGGCGTTGGAGGTGTAGCCGGGAGTCATCCACGGGCCGAGGTCCACAGTGATGGCTCCGTTGCCGCCGCTGAAACTGCTCAGGCCGTTGGTGTTTCCGGTGTTGCCCAGAAGACCGTCGGACAAGAAATTCATCTGGAGGATGTTCTCCGTATCGGAGGTCAACTGGAATTCCGGTGTCGTCAATCCTGCCGAGGCGAGGATTCCGGGGAATTTGAAGTCCGGGAAGAAGTAGTTGAAAACGGTGGGCGAAGCCAGCGGCGTCTGCGACAGGGCACGTTGGGTGCCGGTGTCGGTGTTGTTCATCGTCCAGGTGCTGAACGAAACCGTGACGTTGCCGGAACGAATGAGTGGCGGTGCGACCAGCGGCAGAAGGGTCTGGCCGTTGTCGGTGCGGTTGTTGGCGGTGTTGGTGACAATGATACTGAAATGCGTGGCGTCCGGGACGGTGTTGACCACATAGACATCGTCGGGCGGGGAAGGCGAGGCGTTGAAATTGACGAAGACGGGGTCGCCGACGTTGAGTCCGTGTTCGAGCGTTGTGCTGAAGGTGACGTTGGTCTGGTGGTGAACATAGCCGCCACCGGTGTATTTGGGGAAGAGTCCGTTGCCGTTACGGTTGACGGAATCGGGCGCTACGACGGAGAAGACGGAGGTGCTGTGGACGGCGTTGACGACGTTCGTT
>DAOLDN010000662.1:0-1967 GCA_035327385.1 Verrucomicrobiota bacterium
CGGCGAGATGAATTGCCGTCCGTCGGAACCAAGTTCCGGGTGTCGCGTTCACGATTTATTGAATGAAGCGTGGGAAATCTTCTGGAAGTCTCCTTCGCAATACGCGAATTGGGAGAAGAAGAATTACCCGAGACTTTTGAAAAGCATATAGGCCAGTGGATGACCATTGACCCTCGCCTCCACCGCATCGTTGCGGCGCAGCCGTATCCGCTGTTGTTCGCCACCATCAGCGGCGCGCACCTTTACGGATTTCCGTCGCCGGACTCGGTTTTGACCTACGCGGCGTCCCGCGATGGCGGGATGTTGCCGCTCGACGCGGTCGTTGGAATTGGTTGGTCGTGTCCGGATTTGGCGGAGCGCGGATGCCTTCATCCGCAGTCCCACTGGCAACTCGAAACTGCGGATGATGGTATCCGCGCTCCTAAATTTTCAAATTGGGACGCTGCCGTCACGTTTTCCGAATTGCCATTGAGCGGTTGACGTTTAACATCGCGCCTGTCTATGGCCGAAACGCAAACGACTTCAACCTCCGATAGCCGTGCCGACGGGCGAAAGCCCGATCAGCTTCGCACCATCCGCTTTCAAAATCACATCGCCCCGCACGCCACGGGTTCGACGCTCATTGAGTGGGGGAACACGCGCGTCATTTGCGGCGTGACGGTCGAGGCGGGTGTGCCGCGCTGGATGAAGGAACAGGGCGTCAAAGGCGGCTGGATCACGGCGGAGTATTCCATGCTGCCGTATTCCACGTTGCAACGGAAGATGCGCGACAGCAGCAAGGGCAAGATTGACGGTCGTTCGCAGGAGATTCAAAGGCTCATCGGACGTGCCATGCGCGCGACACTGGACCTGGACAAATTGGGCGAGCGGACCATCTGGATTGATTGCGACGTGTTGCAGGCGGACGGCGGCACGCGCACGGCGGCCATCACGGGCGCTTACGTGGCGCTGGTCATCGCTGTGCGACGGTTGCTGGCGGACAAACAACTCGCGGAAAATCCCATTCTGCACGCCGTGGCAGCGGTGAGCACGGGCATTGTTGACGGTCGCGCGCTGCTGGATCTGTGTTACGTGGAGGACGCCGCCGCAGCCGTGGATTTCAATCTGGTGATGAATTCAGCCGGCGAGTTCATCGAAGTTCAAGGAACGGGCGAGGAAGCCGCTTTCACGGAATCGCAACTGACCGAATTGTTGTCACTGGGCAAAGCCGGCATCCGTCAGTTGCTGGAGGCGCAGGAAACTGCGATCCAGGCCGCCTGATCGTTTCAGCATCATCTCCCGCCGTGTCCGACGCACGACTCATCCTCATCCGTCACGCCGAAGTTGAAGAACGCTACAAAAGGGTCTTCGGCGGTCGCATTGACATGAATCTTTCCGACACTGGCCGGCGTCAGGCGGCAGCGCTGGCGGATTATCTCAGGCACAAGCCGATTGACGTGATCTATGCCAGCCCGATGAAGCGCGTGCAGCAGACGCTTAAGCCGTATCTGAAAAACGGAGCGCCGCAGCCGGTGATTCTGGACGGATTGCGCGAGGTGGATTTCGGCGACTGGACGGGGCATGAGTGGGAGAAGATTCAGGAGAAGTTCGGCATCAGTGCGTATCAATGGCTGCAACTTTTGGAAACGGGCGGAATCCCAAACGGCGAACCGCTGGCCGCATACCGGAGTCGTGTGGAGCCGTGCGTACGGCAAATGCTCGATTCGCATTCCGGCAAGACCGTGGCGGCATTCTGCCACGGTGGCGTCATCCGCATGATTTTTTCGATACTGCTGGATGTGCCGTTATCCAGGATGGCGGCGTACAATTTTGATTACGCGAGTGTCTCGGAGATTGAATGGAAGGCGGGCCGGATGGAAATTCAATTGTTGAATTACACGACATGGCGTCATGGCGGGCCTGCGGGGGCATTATGAAACAAGGGCCAATCGTGAGAATCTCGGGGGAGACAACCGCCCAGGCCGAGG
>DAOLDN010000663.1:0-1965 GCA_035327385.1 Verrucomicrobiota bacterium
ACGCGAACCATCCCCAGGCCCGCGTGCCGTTCATTAATCGCGACCTCGCAACGCTTCGCGAGGACATCCGTGCCCGGCGATTGTTTGGCGACCGCAAGATTGACGAGGCGAGAGTGTTCATCGTGCCGGAAGGATGCCGTTTGATGGAGAATGTGGTGTTTTACGCGGACGACGACCGCAACCTGGCCATGGACATCATCTATCCGTCGAAACCACAAACACCGGTTGGCGCCATCATCGAGTTCTCCTGCGACAACAAAGACCGTTTCGGCAACTTTTCCCTGTCCGTGTGCAGTGACACGATTCTCGATGGATTCGCGACAGAGGGTTTTGCAGTTGCAATGGCGGATCATCCCGTCGCGCCTCCTTACAAGGGACTGGATCCCATGCCGGATTGTGCGAGAAAGATCAAAGCCGCGGTGCGCACATTGCGCTCGCAGTCCGTCGCCTTGGAATTGAACGGAAAGATTGTGCCCGTGGGCTTCTCCCGCAGCAGTGGCATGGCGTTGATGCTGGTGACAACCGCGGGCAATGATGAATTCGAAGGATTCGGAATGCACACCAACGTCAGCAGCGCGGTGCAGGGAGCGGTGGTCATGTCCGGTCGTTTCACGTATCTAGATTTGCTGCCCAATGACAAGATGCTGCCGCGCTACGCCAAGGCCTGGGGCGAACGCGAGACCAGTCTCGATACATGGCGCAGTCACGGTGCGCTGGATTATCTCAGCAATCCCACCATTCCGCTTTTTCTGACCATCAATTGCACAGAGGGTGCGGATGCATTGCATCAAATGGACGTGCTGCAAAAGCGGCTCACCGCGTTGGGAAGTAAATTCACTTTCAAACTCGATAACGAACCGCGCGGCCACAAGGTGACGTTGGACGCCGGGATTCTCGACGCAATGAACGATTACCTGAAGTCGTGCTTGAATTGACGCGCCACCCGCAGAGAAAATCCACGATGCAACCGATGAATAGAAACGCCCAATTCTCGCGAATGCTGCTAAAGCCAATCATGACGGTCGCGTTGCTGCTTACCGTCACGGGTCAATCCAGCCTGACGGCACAAACGGCGGACATCGCCGGCAGGACCGCGTCCAGGCCGCTGTTCCGAGACCCGGTTCACGATGGCGCTGCCGATCCGGTCGTGATCTGGAATCGCGCCGAGAAAAAATGGTTCATGTTCTACACCAACCGCCGCGCCAACCTCACCAACGGCGTCAGCGGCGTGGAATGGGTTCACGGAACAAAGATCGGCATCGCGGAATCCTCCGACGGCGGCGCGACGTGGAACTATCGCGGCACGGCGGACATTGATTTCGGCGGCGAGGGCATGACGCATTGGGCGCCGGAGGTCATCGAACACGACGGCATGTATCACATGTATCTGACATTCGTTCCCGGCATTTTTCGCGACTGGGGACATCCGCGCGACATCATTCATCTCACCAGCAAGGACCTCTTGAAATGGGAATATCAATCCACGCTCAAGCTCGCATCCGACCGTGTCATTGATGCGTGCGTGCTGCGTCTGCCGGACGGCAACTGGCGCATGTGGTACAACAACGAGCGCGACAAAAAATCCATCTACTACGCGGACAGCAGCGACCTTTACCATTGGGAAAACAAGGGCAAAGCGCCCGGCACCAGCGACCGCGGCGGCGAAGGTCCGAAGGTCGTGCGTTGGAAGGACAAATACTGGATGGCCGTTGACATCTGGGCGGGATTGAGAATTTACCGCTCCGACGACGCCACCACCTGGCAACGGCAGCCGTTCGACATCGTTCGCGAGCCGGGAACGGGTGAGGACGACGGCGTCGCGGGCCAGCATCCCGATCTGGTCATCAACAACGACCGCGCCTACCTGTTCTATTTCACGCATCCGGGCCGTCGCGGAGACGACGCGCGCCAGGACGGCCCCGAGCAACGCCGCAGTTCCATCCACGTCGTGGAACTGAAACTTGA
>DAOLDN010000664.1:0-1960 GCA_035327385.1 Verrucomicrobiota bacterium
CCGTTCGCTGTGGCGACCGCGCCACGGAGTTTAAGCAGCGCTGCGAGGGCTTGGGAATCAAAGGCGTTTCTCTCCACTCCTACCGCTACGCCTGGGCCGAGCGTGCGAAGCTGTGCGGCTACCCGGAACGGTTCGCCCAAGAAGCGCTCGGCCATAACAGCAAGGCAGTGCATCGCGCTTACGCGCGCAAAGCCCAAGTCAAACTTCCCTCCTTGGAAAGCTACGAGAAACAGGCGGCAGCGGATCAAATCATTCCACTTCCGTCGATCAATGCCGAGCGCGAGCGAATTGCCCGTCTTGGACAGTCCGTCGGATAAGCATCCATTCCCACATCAGTTGCGCCCGCCAGCCGAACGCTTGCGGGCGTCTTCCTTTAGGAATAAAGCGGAAGGCCAACGGTTCAAGGCGTGGCTGGGCTTCTGCCAAATCGCGCGATTGTCGTTTGGCAAAATATTTCGCATCATGTTCTTCGCTTGAACCGGGACCATTTCGAGTTTTTGGGAAGGACCGCCCTTGTCCCACCCGGCTGATACGCTAGCGAAGATGATTTCTTTTGCCGAACAACTGTTCCGCGAAGTGAGTCCCGGATTCTTCCGGGTGCTTGCGAGTGGCAACGCGACGGTTTATCTCGACGTGCTGGATGCCTTGGAGCGAGAAGCATCCGAGCGGCACGAAGGAATGAGCCGCGAGGAGGCTCTAGCCATTGTCAGTGAAGTGTTGTCGCAACATCCGACATTTTTCCCAGATGAAGGCGAAGCTGGAGGCGACATTCGTGAGCACTTCACTGGACTGCCATTGCGTGAGAAAGCCCGCAGCGTGCTGGATCATCTGGCGAAGCCGGAGGTCGGCTGGGTGCTCGATGAGCAACTTCCGAACTGGGAACGCGTCGTGCGTTTTGATGCACACGGCGTCACCTTGCTGGAAGCGTTAAGGAGAATTGCCCGGCCGGATGCGGTGGTCTTTACCGACAAACTTCAGGGTGTGTGCGCGGCTTTGGCGAACCAAGGGGCGTTTGCTGAATCCCCGCTGGCTCATCTGGACAACTGCCTTACGCTGGCACGGGGCGGACTTGGGGAACTGCGTGGCATTGAAAAATCTTTGAAGCGGCTGGTTGAGCGACAGCGACAGGCCGCTACTTTGGGTGAGATTTACGGGGTCGTATTCGACGAATACGCCGAACAGGTTGGCCGCACGTGTTACGCCGAACTTGTCCGCGCCCAACTGCCGGCACGCTTGGATGAAGCGCGTGAACGCATCCGCACATTGCTCACGGACACCGAGCTTTTGCACAAGATGCAGCATGAGGTCATGCGGCGCGATGCCATTGAACCCCAAGTGGCAATGTCACGCGTTCGCAATCGGTTGGATGAACTGGCGCGGGCGCTTGAATTGGTCCAGCCGCTGGCTGATGAAATCGACCGCCGCACTGCTGAATTCGCCCGGCGTTCGCTAGCTCGTTCCCGTTACTTGCAGGAAGTTGTGGGCGAACGGCGCTCTCAAGTGAAAGAACTGTTCGAGCGGATCAATGCCGCGTTTCACGGTTGGCGACTTGGCGATTTGAATGGCGCAATGTCGCTGCCGCCGCTGCTATTGCCTGATGCCAGGCTGTTGGCAGGCCGCGATTCACTTTATGAACCGCCACGCCGCCGCACTCTGGAGGAGAACCCTCCCGTGGATGATGAGGTGGACGACAAGCAGCGCGACCGAGCAAAAGCTCAACTCGGCGCGGTCGTTCGCGATTCATTAACCGTCGCACGGGCCAATCGACTGATTGAAAAACTCGATGGCGGTAAGGGCGCACGCATACCAAGCACAAATGTCACTATTCGGAATGAAGATGATCTCGCCGACCTGATCGCCTTGTTGCTGCATGCCGAAGCCGGTGAAGCCCGTTATCGCATTGAAGTGCCGCGCGTAAAGGCTGACCTCACCGTGGCCGAGTTTGACCACACGCTTAACT
>DAOLDN010000665.1:0-1946 GCA_035327385.1 Verrucomicrobiota bacterium
AGAGAGGCGGAAGGACGTTTGCCTCCGTGATCTTTGCGCGCCAGACAGAAGTTTCCATCGGAAAATGCGTCGCGGATTTGGAAGTCATTGCCAACGCTGCCACACCGGACGAGGCAACGAACCAAATCGTCTATTTGCCGCTTTAGAATTTCGTCAGCGACTCCAGTTCCTTCACGCGCTTCTGGATGTCGGCGCGGCTGGCTCTGGTGGTGCGCTTCAATCCGAATCCTTCGCAGCAGAACGACGCCACCACGCTACCGTGGATCATGGCGCGGCGGATGTTGGTGTCAATCGAGCCGCGTGCCGTTGCCAGATAGCCCATCATGCCGCCCACGAATGAATCGCCTGCGCCCGTCGGGTCAACGACCTTCTGCAACGGATACGCAGGACAGATGAAACATCCGCGCGGGCTGGAGAGGATCGAGCCATGCGAACCCTTCTTGATGATGACGTATTTGGGGCCGAGTTTGTGAATCTTTTTCAGCGCGGCGAAGACATTATCTTCCTTCGTCAACTGGTGCGCCTCGCTGTCGTTGAGAACGAAGCCGTCAATGCGCGGCAGCAGTTTCATCAGGTCCGGCAGCGCGATGTTCAGCCAGAGGTCCATCGTGTCGGCGACGACGAATTTCGGTCGTCGCATCTGGTCGAGGACATGGTGCTGGAGCGCGGGAGCGATGTTGGCCAGCAGCACGAACGGCGAGGCTTTGAGCGTGTCAGGAAGATGCGGCGTGAAACTCTCGAACACACCCAGTTCGGTGAGCAGCGTGCGGCGGTTGTTCATGTTCACCTCGTATTCGCCGGACCAATGAAACGTCTTGCCGGGAAGCCGCTGTAGGCCGTCGAGGTTGATTTTGTGCCGCTGGTAAAGCCGGACGTATTTCTTGGGAAAATCGTCGCCGACCACGCCGATGAGGTTCACCGGACTGAAGAAGCTGGCCGCCACCGCCGCGTGACTGGCTGAACCGCCCAGGAGACGCGGGTTTTCCGCCTTCGGAGTTTTGATGGAATCCAGCGCCGTGGAACCGACAATCAATACGCTCATAATTCGTTTGTGACTTTCGAGTGGCGCAAGCTAGGAAATGAAACGCCCCGACGCAATTCAGAATGTCCGGTGCGGATGATATCAGCCGGCTTGCGAGGACGCTCGCCCCACCGACGGTAACACCGACCGAAACGGCGTTGCCTCCCGCATTGCCGATGCTATGCTTTCGTTGCGGCCGTACAACCGAAGCATTGAAAGCGTTAATAGACACCAGAGACACACGGACGGAACGGGTTTTCCTCGTCGGCGTGGAATTGAAATCGCGCGACGCGTCCGAGGAGCGCGAATCGCTCGACGAACTGGCGGAACTGGCCACGACCGCCGGAGGCGAGGTGGTTGGCGAAGGCACGCAGAAACTCGAATCGCCCAACGCAGCCACCTACATTGGCAAGGGCAAGGCCGACGAATTTTCAAGGTTCTGCAAACAGCACAACGTGGACACCGTCATCTTCGACGACGAACTTTCACCCGCGCAAACGCGCAATCTGGAAAAGATTTTCAACGCAAAGATTCTCGACCGCACGGCGCTGATTCTCGACATCTTCTCGCAACGAGCCCGCACGCGTGAAGGCAAACTGCAAATCGAACTGGCGCAACTCCAGCATCTGCTGCCGCGACTGACACGGTTCTGGGGACACTTGTCACGCCAGAAGGGCGGCATCGGAATGCGCGGCGGTGAGGGTGAATCGCAACTTGAGGCCGACCGCCGGAAAGTTTCCGAGCGCATTGACCGGATTGAGCGCGACCTTGATGCCGTGCGTCGCCAGCGCGAAGTGCAGCGCGCCGGACGGCAACGCGCACAATGGCCGCTGGCGTCCATCGTCGGTTACACGAACGCCGGCAAATCCACGTTGCTCAACCGCATCACCGGCTCGGAAGTGCTGGCCAAGGACATCCTGTTCGC
>DAOLDN010000666.1:0-1936 GCA_035327385.1 Verrucomicrobiota bacterium
GCCACAATCACGATGCGCGTCATGGTTCTCATAATCACTCCCTGGGTTGACCGCTCATGTTGTTGGTTGCAACAGTGCTTTGAGTTCCGTCGGATTGGGAATCCTGCCGCTCACCTTCACCTTGCCGTCCACGACGAGCGCGGGTGTTACCATCACGCCAAACAACATGATTTGTTTCAGGTCGGTGACCTTTTCGAGTTCGTACGGAATGTTGAGCGCTTGTGCGGCTTGCTCCGTGGCGGTCGCCAGGTTTTCACATTTGGCACAGCCTGTGCCGAGGATTTGCAGTTTCATATCGTTGCCTTTCGTTGTGAGTCAGAGTTGTGATCGGTTCGGAAAAACTCCGAATGGGCCGAAGCCGTCATGGTAGGGCGCGTCAGTCCTCTGCGCGCCGTTGCCCGCCAGCCAGAAGACGGCGCGCACGGAGTGACGCGCCCTACCGCCGAAGTTCCATTCCTGTTGATTGGTGTTCATTCGTGGTTAAAACAAGGCGCCGTAAATCATTCCGCTGGTCGTAGCCATCACGATAACCAGCACTGCGAACACCGCCGTCTTTTGCAGCCCCATAATGCTGCGCAAAACCAACATGCTCGGCAGCGACAACGCCGGGCCGGCGAGCAACAGCGCCAGCGCCGGACCTTTGCCCATGCCGCTACCGATCAAGCCCTGGAGAATCGGCACTTCGGTGAGCGTGGCAAAATACATGAACGCGCCCACCACGGACGCGAAGAAGTTCGCCCCGAGCGAATTGCCGCCAACAAGCTTCGCCACCCACGCGTTGGGAATCAGCCCTTCGTTCCCAGGTCGACCGAGCAACAACCCCGCCGCCAGCACGCCGACCAACAGCAACGGCAGAATTTGTTTCGCGAACGTCCAGGTGGAGGAAAACCATTCGCCCGCCTCGCCCTCGCTCGTGCTGGTGATGATCGAGAGACCGGTTGAACCCGCGACGAACGCCAGCATCGGCGCGTGCGGAAAAAAAATTGCGAGCGCCGCCGTGGGCGCGGCCAGCAATGCCACCTTCCACCACGCCACGCCGATCCACTTCACGAGCATGACGCCGAACGCGACACTGAACGCCGCTGTGATGGGCCATTTCCACGTCCAGGCCGCGTGCCAGAAACCGTCGTCGCCATCGGGCTTGCCCCAGTTGGCAAACACCAGAATCCCGATCATTGCCGCGAAATAGAGCGCGGTCTGACGCAAGGGTCGTTTCACCTCCGGCTCGGGCAACGGCACGGCAGCCTCCACCTTCGCCTGTTCCTCCTTGCGGAAGATAAAGTGCATCGCCAACCCGATGACGATGCTGAACACGATCGCGCCCACCGCCCGCGCGATGCCAAGTTCAAGTCCAAGAATCCGCGCGGTCAACACGATGGCCAGCACATTGATCGCCGGACCGGAATAGAGGAAAGCCGTCGCCGGGCCGAGGCCCGCGCCCATGCGCCAGATACCAGCGAACAACGGCAGCACCGTGCAGGAACACACCGCGAGAATCGTCCCCGACACCGAAGCCACACCGTAAGCCAACGCCTTGTTCGCTTTCGGCCCGAGATATTTTATCACGGCTGCCTGACTGACGAACACGCCGATTGCGCCTGCGATGAAAAGCGCCGGGATGAGGCAGAGAATAACATGCTCGCGGGCATACCACTTGATGAGTTCCAGCGCTTCGCGAATCGCGTTATCAAACCGCGCCGCGCCGACCGGCAGATGAAAGCACACCAGAAACACCGCGACCATGACGGCCAGCGCCTTCCATTCAGTTTTCCAGTTAGTTTTCATTTAGCCATTCCGCTAAGTCCAAACCAAAACGCTCGGACTAACGAGCGGGCCAAATCACGCGCCAGCGTCTTGGACTGCGCCAGCCCTCTGGCGCTTTCGTGTCGCGAGCCTGCGGTGGAAAAGCGGCAGAGGGCTGCCGCACTCCAAGACC
>DAOLDN010000667.1:0-1933 GCA_035327385.1 Verrucomicrobiota bacterium
CCTGCAATTTCCCCGTGAGCATTGACATCATGGACATCCCCATTTCCGGCACCAACATCACCTTCGCCACAAGCACCGTGACCATCAGCAATCTCTCGGTCAATCCCCCGCTCAAATTGATCCGCGTCGAAACCGTGTGGCCGTTTCCCGGCGGAGGACGCTTCACCAACAGCGTCATCACCTACCGCGCTCCCGACCAATGATGCTCTCCGCGATATTCCAACACGCTTCACGCAGGAGACTGCGACGCCAGGCCGGCATGACGCTGCCTGAAATCATGGTCACCTCCGCGGTGTTTTCCATTGCGCTGGGCGGATTCATCGCCGTCAACCTGTTCGCTCTGCGAATGAACGAACTGACCAAGGTCAAACTCGGCGCCAGCGACGATGCGCGGGTGGCCATCGGCAAAATGGTTTCTGAAATCCGCATGGCCGGAGTGGTGCGAATCGGCGACGGAAATGAGACGTATTTCCAGGAATCCGCACCGGGCCAGGCGCAGATGGGCAACGCCGTGCAAATCTATCCCACCAAGGCCAACACCAACGTGTTCATCCGCTATTTTCTCGATGACCTCGACTCCAAATTGAAACGCACGCTCAACGGCAGCAGCACGACCGTCATCATCGCCAATTCCATCACCAATCAGGTCGTGTTCAGGTCCGAGGATTACAGCGGGCAGGTGCTCTCCAACAATTTCAACAATCGCGTCATCAGCGTGACGCTCCAGTTTTATCAGTTGGACTTCCCGGCCATCGCCATCGGACCGGGTCAGCAATACGATTTCTACCAGTTGCGCACCAAAATCACACGCCGCGCTCTGGAATGACTCGCGCCACACCATGAAGACACACCCATCACCCTGCGGACGCCGGAACGCCTCGGCCCTTGTCATCGTCATGCTCATGAGCGCCATCGCCATCAGCATCCTCGCCGGGACCATGCAATGGACCACCAACAACGCCCGGCTCAACCAGCGAAGCATCGAGTATCTCAACGCCCTTTCCGCCGCAGAAGCCGCCACCGAAAAGGTCATCGCCGAACTCAACGTGGACTTCGCCCAGCTCGGCCCCTCCACAGTCAACGGCAAGATGCCCGTGTATAAAGCCCGCGTTCCCAAAAAAACCGAACATGCCGCATGGGGCAAATACAAGTTCAGCAACGGGAACGGTGCCGGCGACGAGGTGGGAGTGGATCTGGTTTCGCCGTGGCAGACTTCGCCGCTCATTTCGCAATACGAAGGCCTCTCCGGCTATGCGGCCACCTACCGCATCCGCGCCAACGCGAAGGATGAGAGTTCCCCGTTCGCCCTCGTCGGATCCGTGCAACAAGACATCCAGGTGGCACTCGTCCCCATCTTCCAGTTCGCCATCTTTTACAACATGGACATGGAGATCAATCCCGGTGCCACGATGAACATCAACGGTCGCGCTCACGGCAACGCCAACATCTACCTGCAACCCAACGCGCCCCTGACGTTCGATGCCGACGTCACCTCCGCCGGCGAAATCATTTTCGGCAAGAAGCCCGGCGACCCCACCGGTCGCACCGCCTCCACCATCACTTTCAACGATGATCATGACAGCGGCGTCATGAGTCTCAATCTGCCGATTGGATCAGAAAACACTCCTGAAGCCGTGCGCCAGATCGTGGAAGTGCCGCCGAACAACGAATCCCCCAATTCGACCCTCGGCAAATCCCGTTTCTACAATCTGGCGGATCTCGTGATCACTGTGAAAAACAACGGGGTCGAAGCCCGCGGCGGCGGGCTCGGCAACGGCAACGGCATGAACATCAACTGGAGCTACTCCGGAAACAACCGTCCGTATTCCATCAGCAACTTCGTCAAAACCGGCGTCAGCTTCTACGACCAGCGCGAACAGAAAACCATCAACGTCGTCGAGATTGACATCGCCAAGTTCAACGCCTGGAACGC
>DAOLDN010000668.1:0-1933 GCA_035327385.1 Verrucomicrobiota bacterium
TCATCGGAGTGGCGGTCACCAGCGCGACAATTGTTGTCTATAACATCCCCATCTGGGATCCGGTGCAACTCATGGCGCGTTTCAACCATCCCGTGTTGACGCTGCTGGCCCTGGCGACGCTGGCCATTGCCACCATCTCCACCAACATCGCCGCAAACGTCGTCTCTCCGGCAAACGATTTTTCAAACCTCTGCCCGCGACGCATCAGCTTCAAGACCGGCGGCATCATCACAGGCGTCATCGGCATCCTGATGTTTCCGTGGAAACTTTACGCCGATCCAAAGGGTTACATTTTCACGTGGCTCATCGGTTACAGCGCGCTGCTGGGGCCGATCGCCGGCATCATGATCGCCGACTATTTCATTTACCGGAAACGCCGAATCAATGTGGCGGAGCTTTACCGCGCCGATGGCGAATACTCCTACACTCGCGGCTTCAGCATCGTGGGGCTGGTTTCGCTGTTTTTAAGCGTTCTGCCGAATCTTCCCGGATTTCTTGCGACCGTCGGCGCGGTCAACAAGGCGGGTGTGCCCGCGGTGTTCCTTTCCATTTACAACTACGCGTGGTTTGTTGGTTTCGCTGTGGCGTTCGGCGTTTACTTGATAGTGAGGAAATGGACATCGAGCCGCGGCTGAACTGCCCGCTCCGGGCACATCCGAGGTTTGCAAATTCGGGGTAAAACCTCTCGTTAAACCGACTTCAACGCTGAGATCACCGGCAATCGCGAGGCGCGGATTGCGGGCAACAGACTGCCCACGATGCCGACGATGATGGCGAAAATCATTCCCTGCACGACGAGCCCGGGAGTCACGCGGAATTGAAAGATGACTTCGCTAAACGTGTTGAAACTGAGCGTGCCGAACCGAACTCCGAACGCCACGCACAACCACTGTGCCAGCAATGCCAGCGCGCAGCCCAGCGCGCCGCCGATGCCGGCGAGAATGGCGCCTTCGAGATTGAAACTGGCCAGAATGGTGCGTCGCCGGAAACCCAGCACACGCAACGTGCCAATCTCGCGCGTGCGCGCGCCGACGCTGGCATACATGGTGTTCATCGCCGCGAACACCGCGCCCACGGACATCGCCGTGGCCAGTAACGAGCCGAGCAGTTTGATCGGCCCGGCGGTCATCGTTTGCTCCGAGTAATAATCCGTCTCAAAATCCGCTCGCAACGGCATGCGTTTGTCGTTGTCAATCCGCGCCATCAACGAAGCGGCGGCGTTGGTGTCGGCGACTCGCACCAGCGCGCTGGAATAATTTTCACGATCGAACACGGAGCGCGCCTCGTCGGCGTCCATCCATATCTCGGAGTCGAACGCCGTGTCGCCTCCGTCGAACCAGCCGACGACGGTCAGTTCGTTGCCGCCGGTCTTGAATTTCTGGCCGAGGTCGCAATTGGCGAATCGTTGCGCGATTTTGGAGCTGGCGACGGCCTCGCGTTTGCCCGGAGTGAACCAGCGCCCTTGCGCGAGCTTCACCTGCGGTCGCAATGCTATGCCCTTGGGAGTGACGCCGCGCATGGTGAGATTGGCTTCGCCGGCATTGTCGCGTCGCGGCAGGTTCATGATGACGACGAGGTCACCGGACACGAACGGCTGGCCGTCGGTGTCGCGTTCGATTTCCGGCCAGTATTGAATGACGCGGAGTTGCTCTCGCGAAACCTGACTGCTGGATTCGGCGGTGCTGCCTTTGCGGACGATCATCACGTTGCGCGGGTCGCCGGTGTTCTGGCTGGATTTTTCCAGCCCGGCGGCCATCGCCTGCATGAGGATGAAGACGGTGACGACCAGCGCCACTCCGAGAATTGTGGCCGAAGTCGCCCGCCAGCGGACGAGCACGCTCTTGAAATTGTAGAGCAGCGGAATGGGCGACGTGACCACCGCGAACAGCAGCCACAACAGGTAGGCGGCGATGGGCACGAGGATCATGAGGCG
>DAOLDN010000669.1:0-1925 GCA_035327385.1 Verrucomicrobiota bacterium
AAGCCGGCTGGCAAGCGTCCCGCACCAGCGCCAGAACCCGAACCAGAGGTCGAAGAGATCGCCGAGACCGATGAACCGGAAACCCCCACGCCCGTCGCTGCGCCGGTGGCGTCGCCGTCACTACGGCGTATCGCAAGGGAACTGGGTATTGACCTCGGCAAGGTGCGCGGCAGCGGGCCGGGTGGGCGCATCGAAATGAACGATCTGCGCGGTTACATTGCGCGATTGCAGTCTGCGGCGGCCAAAGCGAAAGCGGCTCCGGCTGCGTCCACAGCGCCGGCCAAACCAGTCGTCGAACAGATTGATTTCTCAAAATGGGGACCGGTCACGAAGAAGCCTGTCACCACGCTGCGCGGAGTCATCGCGCGGCGGATGACAGAGAACTGGAACGCCATCCCGCACGTCACACAGTTTGATGACGCCGATTTCACGCGGCTCAACGAGTTGCGCAAAAAATACGCTGCGGCGTACGAGGCCAAAGGTAGCAAGCTCACGCTCACGCCTCTTGTTCTCAAGGCCGTAGCCGCCACGCTGAAAAAGCACCCCATATTTAATTCCAGCCTTGATGAAGTCGCCAACGAGATTGTCATCAAGGAATACGTTCATCTCGGCATCGCTGTGGACACGGAGCAGGGATTGATCGTTCCGGTCATTCGTGACGTGGACAAGAAGAGCGTGCTGGAACTGGCGAAAGACCTGGAAGTGCTCGCTCAAAAGGCGCGCGACCGCAAAGTCAGCGCGGACGAACTCAAGGGTGGAACGTTCACCATCTCAAATCAGGGTGCGATCGGCGGCGCGCATTTCACACCGATTGTCAACAAACCCGAAGTCGCCATACTGGGTCTCGGTCGCGGCGCAATGAAACCCGTGGTGCGTGACGGTAAAATCGAAGCGCGCATGATGACGCCAATCGGTCTGTCCTATGACCATCGCGTGATTGATGGCGGCAGCGCGGCGCGGTTTGTCGTTGATCTCGTCGCTGCATTGCAGGACTTCAGCGAGGAAGTGGTGAAGCTCTGACGGAGTGATGGAGTGGTGGAGTAATGAAGTGATGAGTCATGGAAGTCAGCTATCGAAATAAGAATCGTGGTTATCAGCAACTGCGCGTTTGGAATGATGCGATTGAGTTCTATGTCGCTTGCTGCCGCGTGTTCCGCGCGTTCCCGTACGAGTTGAAGCGTGTCGCTTCGCAAGGCATCGCATCCGCTGATTCGGTTCATCGCAATATCGCCGAGGGTTATTGCCGCCGTGGTATTCGTGAATACTTGCAATCTTTGAACTATGCGCTCGGTTCGCTTGGCGAAAGCGTTTCGGGATTGATTGCCTGTCGTCAGGCGGAGCAGATCACTGAAAAAGAATTTGAACCACTCAATGCACTGGCGTTTAAGTTGGAAAACGGCTTGCTAAAGCTCGTGGAAAGTCTTGAGCGCAAGGAAATCGCCGGCGATTGGGTAGATCACTTGATGCTTAAAGAGAGCAACGCCGCATACGGTGTGGCGTCCGAATAATCAATCAACACTCCAATACTCCATCACTCCAATTTTCTCATGGATCCAATCAAAACAGAAATCGTTGTCGTCGGCGCAGGCCCGGGCGGATATGCGGCGGCTTTTTACGCGGCGGACTTGGGCATGAAGGTCATTCTCATCGAACGCGACAAGCGTCTCGGTGGCGTCTGTCTCAATCGCGGTTGCATTCCCTCCAAAGCACTGCTTTACGCAACCCACCAGATCACATCGGCCAAGGAAGGCGAACATCGCGGTATCACCTTTGCCGCGCCCACCGTGGACCTGGCCAAGCTTCGCGCGTGGAAGGAAGGCATTCTGGCCAAACTGGGTGGCGGCATCGCCCAGCTTGCCAAGATGCGCAACGTCACCGTGATCCAGGGCAAAGCCTATTTTGAAGGCTCGCAGAGCTTGCGGGTC
>DAOLDN010000670.1:0-1925 GCA_035327385.1 Verrucomicrobiota bacterium
GGACTGGGGCTTGCAATCGCCGCAAGAATTGTCGAGAAACACAACGGTGAACTGCGCTACCAGACGCATCCCAACCGGGGAACGACCTTCACCATCGCCCTGCCCCGGCATCAAGACCATGAAAGCCAGAATCCTGATCATTGAAGACGACGCCAGCACAGCGGCCTCGTTCGAAAAAGTGCTCCGCACCGAGGGCTACACTGTGGAACTGGCCGGTCGCGGAGACGACGGTCTGTCCCGTGCGCTGGCCGGGGAATTCACGGTGGTCATCACGGATTTCAAACTGCCGGGCCTGACCGGATTGGAAATCGTCGCCCGTCTCCACGCCGCGAAACCCAAACAACCCATCATCCTGATGACCGCGCACGGCACCACCGAGACGGCCATCGAAGCCACGAAACAGGGCGCGTGCGATTACCTGTTGAAACCGTTTGAAGCCGATGAATTGCTCGACCTCGTTGCCTCCGCCGCGGCCAGCAGCCGTCTGATGTCCGAACCTGTGGAAATGGGCGAGGCGCGGCCCGACCGATCGGCCATCATCGGCAACAGCCGCGCCATGCAGGCCATCTACAAGGAGATCGGTCGCGTCGCCGCCACACCGGCGACCGTTCTCATACGCGGTGCCACGGGAACGGGCAAGGAACTCATCGCGCGCGCCATCTATCAGCACAGTGACAGGGCGGACAAACCGTTCATTGCCGTCAACTGCGCGGCCATCCCGGATTCGTTGCTCGAAAGCGAATTGTTCGGGCACGAACGCGGTTCGTTCACCGGAGCACAGGCGCGGCGCATCGGACGTTTTGAGCAGGCCAACGGCGGGACGCTGTTCCTCGACGAAATCGGCGATCTCAACGCCAGCACACAGGCCAAGTTATTGCGCGTGCTCCAGGAACGCTGCATCCAGCGGCTGGGCAGCGAGAGCACGATTCCCGTTGACGTTCGCGTGCTGGCCGCCACGCATCGCGACCTCGAATCCGCCATCCACGAGAAGGAGTTCCGCGAGGATTTGTTCTATCGGTTGAGTGTCGTGACCATCAACCTGCCCACCCTGTCCAATCGCGCCGAGGACATCCCGCAGTTGACGAAATACTTCATCCAACGTTACGGCAGGGAGCTTGGCGTGGAGTCCCCGTCCATCCAGCCGGAGGCCATCACGTTCCTTCAAAACCAGTCCTGGCCCGGAAACGTTCGCGAACTGGAAAACGTCATCCGCCAGTCCCTCCTGCTGGCACGTCCGTTCGCCATCAGCCGTGACCACGTCCAACAGATGCTGGCCAGGACGCGAAAACCCGTCGCCCATTCCAGCCAGACCCACGCCGCCTACATCACCGACCTGTTGAATCGCACCCAGAGCGGCGTAGTGCAGGACGCTTACACGCGGATGATCGCCGACCTTGAGCCGGAACTCTACAAACAGGCCATTCAACTGGCCCAGGGCAATCAGGCGAAAGCGGCGCGCTGGCTCGGAGTCACACGCCTGAAGATGCGCGAGAAACTGGCCGAGTTCGGATTGCGTTCGCCGCGACAGGAATCGGACGAGCCGCAGGCGTGACGGATGCGTCTGGTTCAGGCCGGTGACACAGGATTGACCGACGATGGAATAATTCCTTTCACTCGCACTCCACAATTCCTCGTTCTCCGTGAAGCCGATGCTTTGGATCGCACTTGTTTTCTTGGGCAATGATGGCATTCCTCCGCGTCGCGTCGCGCTGGCAAGGCGCGTGCTAAAGACGTGCGCATGGCCGTTCGGTCGTCAGCATTCGCGCTGAGAACCCGGTGTCTCCGGCCATCAATGCCTGAACGAAGCAGGTGCGGGCCGGTGAATTTGAAACAAATCGGCCCGGGTCATGTCGGTGAAGTTGTGGAGGAAGGATGTCAATTCGTCGTGGGTTCGGAGTCGTGCTGGGTTCGGTGTTCGCGTGGGG
>DAOLDN010000671.1:0-1922 GCA_035327385.1 Verrucomicrobiota bacterium
CGTGGAGTGTCGGACACTGCCGACGACCATTTCCCGGAAGACTGGCTTGCTTCGATTGTCCGCGCCCGGAACGGTGTACATTCACAGTCCCCGGATGAAGGCTTAAGTCAATTGGGCGGTGGAACGGCGCTTCGGACTGTCGCCGAGGCGATTGGAGCCGACCCCGGTCATTGGTTCGGATCTCGGAACGCTTTTCGCACGTCGACGGGCGTTCTTTGGAAACTCTTGGATTCCAGTGTCCGTCTGCAATTTCAAGCGCATCCTGACGCTGAATTTGCCCGCAAGCGGCTGAACTCCGACGCGGGAAAAACGGAATGTTGGTACATCCTCGGAACCCGTGGAGATGCCTGTGTGTATCTGGGATTTCAACGTCCGCCGGCCCGTGACGATTGGTCGCGCATGATTCGCGAACAAAGTGTGGACGAGATGCTGGACTGTTTTGATCCGATACCCGTGAAGTCCGGGGATTGTTTCGTGGTTCCTGCGGGCGTACCTCACGCCATTGGAGCAGGGGTATTCATGGTTGAACTGATGGAACCGACGGACTGGGTGGTGCGCTGCGAGCGCGTGAACGCCGGAGTCACTCTGTCGCCGGAGGCTTGTTTCATGGGGCTGAACCTTGAGGATTGCCTGGACATTTTTGATTATCGCGCCTGGTCTTCGGCGGACGTTCGGGCAACGTTTCTGCAACGACCGCGCACCGTGTGCCGGACGGACTCGTTCATGGAGCAGGAAATCATCGGTGCTCCGTGGCACGAGTATTTTCGCTTGAACCGTGTGCGTGGAACCGGTTCTGCGCATTGGGCGGGGGATGAATTGATGCTGTTGATTTGCGTGAATGGCGAGGGTTCGCTGGCGGCGGGTTCCAAGCCCCGTGACGTGCGTGCGGGCGAAACCTGGTTGCTGCCGGGCGCGGCTGAATCGTGGGAATGGAGCGCGCGCTCCGATGAATGGGAATTGCTGCTTGCCAAACTTCCGGTGGTGTCCCAATCCACCTCACATTGACCATGCTTTCCATCTACGACCACCTCGTCATCGGTTTCTATTTCGTGTTCATGGCCGTGATCGGCTGGGTGTGTCGTCGTTTCATCGGCAACACCAGCGATTATTTCCGCGGGGGCGGCAAAATGCTGTGGTGGATGGCCGGCAGCACGGCGTTCATGGTGTCGTTCAGCGCCTGGACGTTCACGGGCGCCGCCAGCAAGGCCTACGAGGACGGGCCGGTCATCATGATTCTCTACTTCGCGAACGCGGCGGGTTTTTTGTGGAACTACCTGTATTTCGCGCCGCGTTTCCGGCAGATGCGGATGGTGACCGCGTTGCAGGGTGTCCGGGCGCGTTTTGGCAGGGCGAACGAGCAGTTTTTTACCTGGGTGCAGATTCCGTTGGGGATTCTTTATGCGGCGATCTGGTTGAACGGGCTGGCGGTGTTCATTTCGGCGGCGTTCGGATTCGATTTATCAACGACGATCTGGGTGACGGGGATCGTGGTGTTGATCATGGCGGTTGTGGACGGCTCGTGGGCCGTGGCGGCCGGGGATTTCATGCAGATGTTGATCCTGATGCCAGTGACGGTTGTGGCCGCGTTTCTGGCCATCGAACACGTCGGCGGCATCAGCAGCTTTGTGGACAAACTCCCCAAACATTATTTCAACTGGCAGGAGGCGGTGCGGGTGGAAATTTTGTACCTCTGGATCATCGCCATTTTCATCAAGCAGTTCGTCTCAACGAACAACATGCTTGAGGCTTCACGTTACCTGAACGTAAAAGACAGCGTGCAGGCGCGGAAAGGCGCGTTGTTGGGAATGACCCTGTTCCTCGTCGGTCCGCTGGTTTGGTTCATTCCTCCGATGGCCGCAAGCATTACGCATCCGGACATGGCGGCGGCGTTTCCAAAACTTCCGAATCCGTCCGAGGCGGCG
>DAOLDN010000672.1:0-1912 GCA_035327385.1 Verrucomicrobiota bacterium
AGGACGTGATTTGCGCGTCCTGCGGCGAGCAGCGCGTCCGCGGTGCGCAGATTGGGCAACGTCGCGCCGCAGCCCTGGCCCACGAGATCGAGCGTGAACACGTCGGGGCGCAGCCCAAGTTGTTCGCCGACGTAACTGGTGAGTCCCGGGCACAGGTAACCGGTACAGGTGCTGACGAGTATGGCGTCAATGGCGTCGGGAGCGACGCGCGCATCTTGCAGCGCGTGTCGTGCGGCTGCGGTTGCCAGCGTGGGAGCGTGTTTGATGAAGCGCGAGTGCAGCGCGTCGGGCGTGAGATTGAATGCTTCTTCCAGCGGATCGAGGGCCAGGTGACGCGCGGCGATGCCGTTGTCCGAGCAGAGGACTTTTTTGAGGATGGCGCGAGAGCGGGGCGCGAGCCGTGAGAAGGGGTTTGCGTTGCGAATGGCCTCCCAGCAATCGTGCTGCGAGTAGCGTTGACCGGGGGCGGCTGTTCCCAGACCTGTGATGAACATGGCGGGATGTTAGCGCGGTTGACGGGACTGCGCCACAGTGGTTGTTGCGGTCTTGCTGGCGGCCTCCGCCTGCCGCCGGACACGCGGGCACGGCGAAGACCGCCGACCAGCAAGAGTTGGAGCCGACCGCTCCAACATTGGTAAGAGGCGCGGGGAGCGTGATTGTTCCGGGGTGGGCGGACGAAAACTGGCGGGCCTTGAGTTATTTGCCAGTTTGATGCTGGTCAAAAAAGCCCACGGGCAATGGCGGCCAGTCGGGGACTTGTTTGACGAGGTCGCGCCAGGCCTGGCGTTCGGTGGGGGTCATCTGCTGCCAGCGTTCGGCGTTTTTCACGAATTGCGCCCGCTCTTCAAGGCTCAAGTCCGCGAATTTCTGGAAGGCCACCATGCACATGTCGCGCTGTTCCCTGGGAAGTTTTTCAAATTCGCGCAGCGTCTTGTCCATCTGACGTCGTTCGGCGTCGGAGAGTGTTTTCAAGGCCTTGTCCTTCTCGTCGGGTGTGAGATCGAAGAACGTGGTGAATTGTCTGCAAATCTGGGCGCGTTCGCCTTCGGGAATGGCCTGCCATTTGGCGATGCCGGCCTCCAGTTGCCTGCGGCGCGATGGGGGGATTTCGGCGAGAATTCTGGCGCGATGCTGTTCGTTGTCCGCGTCGGGTTGAGCGAGGAAACGGATGATGCCCTCGAATTCGAGCAGTTGATCGCTCAGTGGCGGAGGGATGATGGTCCAGATTTCGAGCCGTTGTTCGATCAACGGACGCAAGTCTGGCGGGATTTGAGCGAGGCGTTCGGCGCGATTGGTGGCGGGCATTCGGATCAACGGCATGAGATACCAGTGCAGCTCGGTGGCTTGAAGGCGCAGCTCGCGATCGTCGGGACTGAGAGCCTTGTATTCATCGAGTTTGACTTCGATGCGACGGCGTCTGTCCGGGGATTGACCGCCGAGGTAGGCTTCCTGTTCGGCGGGAGTCAGTGCCAGCAGTTCGCGGAAAAAGGCGACGGGCGATTTGCGGTACGGATCGTGGGAGCGATTGCGGCCCGATTCGGACAGTCGGGGTGCGGAGTTCGTCGGGGTCTGGGCGCAAAGCGGCAGCGCCAACGTGAGCAGTGCGCATACGCACCATCCCGGAATCAGGCTCGACATGGACCGCAGGCCGTTCATTGCAGGAGCGCGAGCAGTTCTTCGTCCACAACCGGCGCATGACCCAGGCGGCGGATGGTTTCAAAGTCTTCGAGGAAGGCGGCAGCGGGCAATGATTCCACTTCGGAAACCGTCACGAGGCTTTTGGCGAGTTCGGCGCGTTGTTCGGTTTCGTGGCGGTGCCACGCAAGGAATCCCCCCCCCGGCAATAAAAGCACGACCGGAACGCGCGGGAGCCGCGAGCGCCACAGCCATTCCACCGACCGCGGGACGGGAC
>DAOLDN010000673.1:0-1910 GCA_035327385.1 Verrucomicrobiota bacterium
GACGACCGCGCGAAGATGACCGAGCTGGAGCGCATCCGCCACTCGTGCGCGCACGTCATGGCGACCGCCATCCTGCGCCTGTGGCCGGACGCGCAATTCGCCTACGGGCCGCCCGTCGAAAACGGATTCTACTACGACCTCGAATGCTCCCACCGCATCTCGCCCGAGGACTTCGAGAAGATCGAGGCCGAGATGAAAAAGGAGATCAAGGCGAACAATCCGTTTGAAAAGGTGGTGGTGAACCGTGAGCAAGCCATAGCCGACGCCCAAAGCGGGCGTTTGGGCGGTCTGACCGCCCGTCCGACCAGTCCGAGCAAATTCAAGTTAGACCTGTTGCAGCAGATTCCCGAGAACGAACCCATTTCGTATTATCAGAACGGCGATTTCCTCGACCTCTGCGCAGGGCCGCATGTGATGCGCACGGGCAACATCGGCGCGTTCAAGCTCACGAGCGTGGCGGCCGCGTATTACAAGGGCGACGAAAAAGGTATGCAGCTCCAGCGCATCTACGGCACGGCGTTCAAGAACAAAACCGCGATGGACGAGTATTTCAAGATGCTCGAAGAGGCCAAGCGCCGCGACCATCGCAAGATCGGCGCGGAGATGGGGCTGTTCGCGATTGACACCGAATACGTCGGGCCGGGCATGCCGCTGTGGCTGCCCAAGGGCACGGTGCTCGTCGAAGAACTGGAGAAGCTGGCCAAGGAAACCGAGTTCGCCGCCGGCTACGTCCGCGTCCGCACGCCACATCTGGCCAAGGAGAAAATGTATAAAACCTCCGGCCACCTGCCGTATTACGCGGAGTCGATGTTTCCGGCAATGGGCTTGGATGAATTTGCGGAGAAACGTGCGTCGCTCGAAAAAAGCCGAAAGGAAGCTTGGGAGAATGCAACTGCGTGGGCTATGGCTGAAGTTCGCAAAGAAGGAATTGCCGAAGACAACGTCGGAGCAGCAGCAGAGCAATTGCTATCAGAAGGTGGCGCGCTCGGCAAACTTCCTGAACGCATAAAGCAAGTAATGAACGATTTGCGTTCAGCAAACCGAACACTTCGTGAATTGCCACCAGCGGATTTTTACTACCTCAAAGCCATGAACTGCCCGCATCATCACCGCATTTTTGCGGCTGAGCCGCGCAGTTATCGCGACCTGCCGTTGCGCCTCGCGGAATACGGCTGCTGTTATCGTTACGAGCAGTCGGGCGAGTTGTTCGGCCTCATGCGCGTGCGTTCGCTCAACATGAACGACGCCCACATCTATTGCACCGAGGACCAGTTCGCGTCCGAGTTCAAGGCCGTGAACGACATGTATTTGAAATATTTCAAGACGTTCGGTCTCGAAAAATATCAGATGCGCTTCAGCACGTCGTCGCCGGAGGGATTGGGCAAAAAATACGTCAACGAACCCGAGTTGTGGAAGAAGACCGAGGACATGGTGCGCCGCGTGTTGCAGGAGAGCGGCATCAATTACGTCGAGGTCGCGAACGAGGCGGCGTTCTACGGGCCGAAGATTGACGTGCAGGTGTGGAGCGCCATCGGCCGCGAATTCACCATCGCCACGAACCAGGTGGACTTCGCCGTGCCGGCGCGCTTCGGCCTGACTTATCGCGACAAGGACAACACGAACAAGACGCCGCTGTGCATCCATCGCGCGCCGCTCGGCACGCACGAGCGGTTCATCGGCTTCCTCATCGAACATTACGCCGGCAATTTCCCGCTCTGGCTCGCGCCCGACCAGGTGCGCGTCATCACGCTCAACGACGACGAAGCATTGATCAATTACGCCCAACCCATCGTGAACGAACTGCGCGCGAACATGGTGCGCGTGGACTCAGACTTCAGCGCGACGCCGTTCAAGGCGAAGATTGCCAACGCGGAACAACTGCGCGTCCACACGATGCTGGTCATCGGCGG
>DAOLDN010000674.1:0-1904 GCA_035327385.1 Verrucomicrobiota bacterium
GATGGGCAGCGCTCTTGTCGCCGCGTTGCTCGGTACTGCTGCGGCGGTGGTCGTCATTTCAACGGTGCTCATCGTCCAATGTTTCCTTTTTGCGGACGGCGGCGTCACGGCGTTGGGCGCGAGCATTTTCAACATGGCCATCGTGGGAGGCATTACCGGATACGCCGTGTATCGGGCGTTGTGCAGTTGTATGCCCGGCGCGCGCGGTCGCGTGACGGCGGTGGCTTTCGCCGGATGGTGTTCCACGGTGCTGGCCGCGATTTGTTGCACGGGTGAACTCGGGTGGTCCGGCACCGTGAACTGGTCGGTCGCTTTCCCCGCAATGGCGGGCATCCATGTGCTCATCGGACTGGGTGAAGGATTGATCAGCGCACTGGTGTTGCTCGCGGTCGAACGTTCGCGGCCTGACATGATCTACAACGCCTCCGGCAACGGCCAGGGCCAGGCTGTCGGCGGTTTTCTTCTTTATGGTTTGCTGGCTGCGGCGGGCATTGCGGTGTTCGTCGCCCCGTTTGCGTGTCCGTGGCCGGATGGATTGGAATTCGTCGCGCAAACGCTCGGCTTTGAGCACAAGGCGGCTGAACCGATGGCCGCGCCTGTGCCCGATTACGAAATGCCGGGCGTCGGATGGTCCGCTGGGGCAACCGCCGCCGCGGGACTCACCGGCGTGGTGGCGGTGTTCGCAATGGCGTGGATTCTGGGACGTGTGTTGGTGCGTGACAACGCGGCGCGTTCCGGGAATCTTGCCGCGAAATGAGCACTGGCTTGCTTGGTCATCATCACAGCCACGCGCACAGCGCGGTGCATCGGCTGCCGGCGGCGTTGAAGCTGGCCGTGGCGCTGGGCTTGATCGTGGCCACAGTGGTCATGCCCGCGCGGTTCACGGAGTGGTTCGCCGGTGTCGCGATCTTTCTCCTCGTGGTGGCGGTCTGGTCCAGAATCCCTCCGTTGTTCCTGCTGAAACGCCTCGCGTTGCTCTCGCCGTTCGTGCTGGGTGTGGCGCTGGTCAACGCCTTCCAGCCCGAGACACGAGGCCACTGGCTGTTCGTTGCCATCCGTGGAGCGCTTTGCCTGACAACGGTGATTCTTGTCTCGAACACCACTCCATTCAGCAAAACCCTGCGCGTGCTGCAAACGCTTCGCGTGCCATCTCTGCTGATCACCACCATCGCGCTGATGCACCGCTACTTGTTTGTGCTCGCCGATGAAGCCGATCGCATGCGCCGTGCGCGGGCCAGTCGCACGTTCAAGCGCCAGCGCCGTTTCCAATGGAGCGCTCTTTCCCCTGTCGTGGGACAACTTTTCATTCGCGCGTCGGAACGGGCCGAGCGCATCTACGACGCCATGTGCGCGAGAGGCTGGAAATGAACGCCATCGAAATCTCCAACCTCAAATACCGTTACCATGACGGCACGGAAGCATTGCGCGGAGTGAACTTTCGCGTGTCGCCCGGTGAATGTGTCGGACTGCTTGGTCCGAACGGCTCCGGCAAATCCACCCTGTTGTTGCACTTGAACGGATTGCTGCCTGAAAAGACGGCGGCGGACGGTGCAGTGAAGATTTTCGACAAGCCAATCTCGGTGGATTCAATCGAATCCGTCCGCAGGCAGGTCGGGCTTGTGTTTCAAGACCCCGACGACCAGTTGTTTTGTCCCACAGTGGAGGAAGACGTGGCGTTTGGGCCGCGGCAACTGGGATTGTCGGATGCCGAGGTTTCAACCCGCGTCCACGATTCGTTGTCACAGGTTGGTCTTCATGGTTTTGAGCATCGCGCCACGCATCATTTGAGCCACGGTGAGAAACGTCGCGTCTGTCTGGCGGGCGTGCTGGCGTGCAAACCGGAGATCCTCGTTCTGGACGAACCCACCAGCGACCTCGACCCGCGTGGCAGGCGGGAATTCAAA
>DAOLDN010000675.1:0-1904 GCA_035327385.1 Verrucomicrobiota bacterium
TCGGCGAGCGCCGCGCGAAACACAGCCTTGGCAAGTTCGGCACGGCGGGATTGGAATTCGTAATCGGCACCGAGGGTTTCAACGTCCAACTCGGCGCGCGCAACGCGCCGCGCTGCGGCGGGTTTTCCGAACAACGGCAGTTTTTGTTCAACGCCATAGAGGATGTCGCCCTCGTCGCGTCTCATCATTTCGTCCGCGCCCATTCCGCCGACGGTGAGCATGGGGTCGTCCCAGGTGCGGACGGCTTTTACCGCCGCTGCGGCGGCGTTGGTGCGGACGGTCGTGGCGAGGAGCGCGGGGTTGTTGGTGCGCATTTCCTCGGCGAGTTGTGCGATGAATTCCGCGCTGATGATCAAGGACTGGTTCGTGGCGGTTGCGGCAGCGGTCGCGATCGTTCCGGTCGCGACCACTGCGGTTGTTGCCGTCAATGTGAGCAGGCGACGTTTAATGTTCATGGCTATTGGGCTGGAAGTCGTCGTTGGTGTCAGTCAGCGGCTGCTCCGTGCGAACATCCCGCGTGGGTGTCCACGGTTTTTGCCGGGGCGCAACAGGAGGAGTTCTGGTGGGCGCAACCCGCGGCAGGTTTCTTTTCGATGACGCGTTTGGCGGACATTTTCGACGGCGCATCGAAATAGAGCGCGGCTGCCGCCGAGGCGAAGCTGAACAACAAGACGAGCCCGATGGCATTGAGATGTTTTCCGATGAATTTCATAAGAGTTTTCCTGCCTCGAACCGGGATTGAATGGTGGAAGCGGGCGGAAGCCGTTCGGGGCAGGGAGGTGCGCGACAGTCCGCTTCTTTGTGCGCCGTGCGTGGGCACACTTCAGGCGTTGAAGCAGCAAGTCAGATGAGGAACGCGCAGTCCCTGGTGAAGATGGGGACGGCGCAGGACGAAACTGGAAGCGAATGCGAACCCGGGCAGATGGGTTCAACGGCCGTGGGCGGCATCAACCCGGAGAGCAGGGGTGCTTGGAGCAATTGAAGGCACTTGAGGCCGCTCTCAGTGGCTGGTGGTGCCGGTGTTTCTGGCAGGGATTGCGATGGTGACGCGACGCAGCACTTCATGGTGCCGCCACAATCGCAGCACGGGGCGGGCGCGGAGACGCACGCGATGGAAACGGCTGCCGACGACTGGCTGAAGGCCAGCAGGATCGTCATCAGGATGGCTATTGCCGTTTTCACAGTTCGACTCTCGCACTGGCCAAACATCCTGCCAAGCCGGATTTTGGCTTTGGCCGGTCAGTTTTTGTCGGTTTTGGCTTTGGCGGCCTTTTCCGCATCGTCCAGTTTTTTCATGTATTTGGCCGGATCTTTCTTGAAGTCCTTGAGGCAGCCTTTGCAGCAGAATTGGACCTGTCGGCCTTCATGTTCATAGACGTAGGGCTTGCCCATGGAGCCGAGTTTTTCGTCGGTGACGACGCAGGTGTCCAGCGGATAGGCGTCGGTCTTTTTCTTGTCATCGTCCGCGGCGCGCAATGCGGGAGCGGCCAGCAACGTTGCGGCAAGAGCTGTGACGGCGAGGAATGGTGTCGTTTTCATAATCTTCATTTGGATATTAAACGCTGATCAGGGCTGAATCACTCAAAAAAAGTCCAATGATTCGGCGGAAATGTTCGGGGCAAAAAGCAAAAAGGGCGGCTCAATGAGCCGCCCTGTGGGATTCAAAACACGGGTCTGGCCGGTTACTGTTGCGCCTTATAAAAACGCTGCGACTGGCCTGTCAGGGCGTTGATGTCGGTGTAAGTGCCGCCCTGGCCGTTGGCGTCGGTGGATGTGGCCGTGCCGAGGACGGTTGTGATGTTTGTGACATCGGATGAGCCAAGGATTGTATAAACGGTGGACGGCGCTCCGGTGACCGTGAGGCTGACGTTGTTGCCGGTCACCTGGATGGCCGAGAATCCGGG
>DAOLDN010000676.1:0-1901 GCA_035327385.1 Verrucomicrobiota bacterium
GGGATGAGACGTGTTGCGTATTGCGTGGTGCGTCAAGCATGATGAGGGCAGGCCCCAATACTCGACGCAACACGCAATACGAAACACGCCGAAAACCATGCCGTCACCCCAAACAGCAAAGCCTTCCGGCAACCTGAAGTTCAAACTCACCATCGCCTACGACGGCTCGGCGTATCAGGGCTGGCAGTTGCAAAAGATCGGTACTGGCGTGCAGGAAATAGTCGAGGCCGCGCTGGCGAAACTGTTCCCGAGCGCGCCGCGTCTGCACAGTTCCAGCCGCACAGACACGGGCGTTCACGCGCTGGGCATGGTGGCGCATTTTGAAATCCCCAGGAGCGAATTCCGGATGGCCATCCGCAGGCTCGCCCTGGCGATCAATGCATTTCTGCCGGACGACATTCGCGTGATGTCCGCGTCGCGATGCAAGACGGCGTTTCACGCAAGGTTTCATGCGACCGGCAAACAGTATCGCTACACCGTCTGGAATCATCCGGCGATGAACCCGCTATTGATCGGGCGTGCATGGCATGTCCCGCGGAAACTGGATCCGGTCGCGATGCAGGCGGCGGCGAAATTGTTTCCGGGCCGGCACGATTTCAAATCGTTCGCGGGCACTCGTGAATATGAAATGGAATCCACCGTGCGTACGCTGACGCGTTGCGACATCAAGCGTCAAGGCCCGCAACTCACGTTCATCATCGAGGGCGATGGATTTCTCTACAAGATGTGCCGTGGCATCGTGGGCACGATTGTGCAGGTGGGATTGGGGAAATTCCCGGCCAGCGAAATCAAAGCGATGCTTGCCAAACGCGACCGCCGCGTGGCAGGAATGACCGCGCCGGCGCATGGGTTGGTGCTGTGGAAGGTGTATTACCGGAAAGCACCAAGCACCAAGCGCCAAGCACCAGAGAACCGCCAAGCATCAACATCCAAATGATTATTCTGGCATCATTGATATTTGGGGCTTGGAATTTCTCTGGAGCTTGGAGCTTTGAATTTGGAATTTGATTTCATGCACATTGTTTTGCTTGAACCTGAGATTCCGCCGAACACGGGCAATGTGGCGCGGCTTTGCGCGGCGACGCGCACGACGTTGCATCTGATCGAGCCGTTCGGCTTCAAGCTGGACGACTCGCAACTCAAACGCGCGGGCATGGATTACTGGCAGCATGTGGAATGGCATCGTTGGAAGAACTGGACTGCGTTCACGGAAAAACTTCCGCCGGGCGCGCGGCTCTGGTTCATCGAATCCAACGGGCCGAAGCGTTACGATGAGGCGCGCTTTGAGAAGGACGACTATCTGGTGTTCGGCCGCGAGACAGCGGGACTGCCGAAACAATTGCTGGAACAACACCGCGAATGCTGGCTTCGCATCCCGATGTTCAACGAACAATCCCGCTCGCTGAATCTTTCCAATAGCGTGGCTCTCGTCTTGTTCGAGGCGCTGCGGCAACAAGGGTTCAAGGGCGGGGTTTGAGATGTTGCGCTCAATCCAACCGCAGAGAACGCAGCGCGGCGGAGCTGCAACTAGAAACTCCCTCTCCTCCATCGGATGGAGGAGAGGGCCGGGGAGAGGAGGCGCGTTTGTTTCAACATTGCGTTTCTCCAAGCGACCCCTCTCCCTGACCTTCTCCCCACTCGTTCCTCGCGGGGAGAGGGAAAATCCTCGCGGCACACAAAGACTCTGACAGAAAGAAGTGCAAAGAACGCTGTGGGGAAACTACAGAACTGAGTGCACATGGAGTGCGCCTGCAGAGCGTTAGCGGCGACGGCGCTTTCGGATGGAGAGAGCAACCGCGAACCATGCGAAATACACGAGTGCAAATCAATGCTCCCACTCAAGGTTCCAGCAATTCTCATTTTGACGGAGCGCCGATTTGTAATCGGCTTAAAGCGTTCGG
>DAOLDN010000677.1:0-1900 GCA_035327385.1 Verrucomicrobiota bacterium
AGCCTGCGTGAGAGGGCGAGTTCGTTCTTGAGATGTTTGACCTGGGCGCGGAGAAAATCGAGGTCGTTCAACTGGCGTTCCAAGTCCGCCTTTTCCGCCATCAGACGTTTGAGTTCGCCTTCCAGGAAAGCCTTGTCGCCCTCGGCGGCGTCGAGCTTGCGTTGGGTGTCGGCGATGGCGGTGTTGAGGTTGTTGATGGTGGTGGCGAGGTCGCCGGCCTGTTTGTCGAGGGTTTCGTTTTGCGCCTCCAGTTCGGCGATTTTGGCGGCCTCACGGGCGAGTTGTTCCTGCGCGGCCTGGTAGGATTTCTCGGTGGCGGCCAGCGTTGCGAGCGTGCCGGTCAACTGGTTGGTCAGCGCCTCAATTCGGGAATTGCGGTTGGAAACCTCGCCTGAGAGCTGAACGTTGACGTTGCGCTGCTCGGTCAGTTCGTCATACGTCGTCACCCATTTGTTGGACATGGCATAAATGGTGTCACTGTCGGCGGCCTGTTGTTCGTCGGCCTTTTTCTTGGTGGCCAGCAGACCGATGCCCAGCCCCAGGGCGACGACCGCGAGAATGATCACTCCAATTCGAGTATTCATAACAGGTTTGAAGATGGCTGTGCGGGGTGGGATTTGCAAGCGCGCATCCGGCCTTGCGCGAAAGGGGTTCTCACTTACATTGACGGCGTGAAGTTGCCACGAGAGGTGTCCGTGATGACGCTGCCCAACGCGACGCTGTTTCCGCAGGCGTTGTTGCCGCTCTACATTTTCGAGCCGCGATACCGTCGCATGCTGGCGGACGCGCTGGATTCGACGCGAATGTTTTGCGTGGCGATGCAACAACCCGGAAGCAGCCGTGAAACCCCGCTGCCGGTGGCCGGGCTTGGAATGATCCGCGTTTGCGTGGGGCACAAGGACGGAACATCGCACCTGATCTTGCAAGGCGTGGCCCGGGTCGAGCTTGAGGAAACGGTGCGTCGCCGTCCGTATCGCGTGGAGCAGGTGCGCCCGCTGGAAACTCCGCCTTGCGACAGTGTGACGGCGGACGCGCTGATGGCCAAGGTGCGGGAATTGATCCAGGAACGGTTCAGCCTGGGCCTGCCGTTTCCGTTCATGGCCAAGTCCGGCATGGCGGAGCATCATCAATCGCCGCCGGTCTCCGCGAGCGAGGTCATCAATTACCTGGATTCGATACCGGGACCGGAACAGGCGGCCGATCTGGTTTCTTGCGCCGTATTGCCGGATGCCGAACAACGACAGGCGATTCTTGAGGCACTCGACGTGGAGACGCGACTGCGACGGCTCATCCAATTCATGATGCGCGAAATTCGAATTCATCGAAAGGGGAACAATGACTGACGGCGACACCATCGGCGGCGCGGGCGATATGCCAGCTGAGGAGATGCGCTCCGCGCTCTTCGCCCAACTGGTCATGCAACAATCGAGCATGGCCCTGATGTTGATGGGCCGCACGCCGCATCCCGAAACGGGCCAGATCGTTTATGAACTGGACACCGCGCGCCTGTTCGTCGAACAACTCGAAATGCTTCAGGCCAAGACACGGGGCAATCTCACAAAATCCGAGGAGGCGCTGCTCAAACAGACTCTGATGACGGTGCGTCTGGCCTACGTGGAGGCCGTGGAACATCCGCCGTCGCAACAGCCGCAACCATCGCAGCCGCCGGTCGGGGAAAAGAAATTGTCCGGACAAGACGCTCCCAGCGACGACGAATCGAAGAAGCGTTTCTCGAAGAAGTTCGACCTGTGAGACTCTCGCCCCAGTTCAAACGCCCGTAATTTGAGACTTCCTGGTTTCTTCATTTTGCATCCTTCATTTATCATTTCTCTGTGCGTGATTAAACCCGAATTCCGAAGCGGGCTGGCGTGTGGGCCAAGTCAAGTCGTAGCGCAGACTG
>DAOLDN010000678.1:0-1888 GCA_035327385.1 Verrucomicrobiota bacterium
AGGGCGCGAAAATATTTTTCTCAACGGCGCCATCCTCGGCATGAGCAAGGAGGACATCAAACGGAATTTCGACGAGATTGTGGCTTTCCCCGAGATCAAAAATTTTCTGGACACGCCGGTAAAACGCTATTCGAGCGGAATGTATGTGCGGCTGGCATTTTCGGTGGCGGCGCATCTGGACCCCGAGATCATGATTGTGGACGAGGTGCTGGCCGTGGGTGACGTGACGTTTCAGAAAAAGTGTCTCGGCAAGATGGAGGAAGCCCGAAGCCGTTCGCGCACCGTGTTGTTCGTGTCGCACAATCTCGCGGCGGTGGAAAGTTTCTGCACGCGCGGCATCGTGATGCAGCAGGGCCGCGTGATGTTCAACGGCCCCTGCAAAGACGCCGTGCAGTTCTACCTGGACAACCTCCGGGGAGGCCGCGCGGTGACACACGATGACGTGATTGACCTGGCAGCACCGGGAGGCCGGGCACAACATTTTCGTCCCAGGCTGAAGCTTCTGAAACTGTTCACGCGCGACAACCGCCCGCTCGGCGGCAAAATCTCGCCCGGCGACGGACTGAAGGCGGAGATTCACGTGGAACTCGAAAAGCCGTTCGCCAGCGTGGACGCCGAGCTGTCGTTCTTCACACTGAACAACGAACGCGTCTGCACGGCTCATTCCGCTTACGAGCCGGGCTGGTCCAAGGACAAACATTCCGGCCTCGTGATTTTCAAATGCGACATCGCCAGCCTGCCCCTGATCCCGGGCGAGTATAAAGTGCAGGTCGGCCTGGACTTCGCCCTGCAGGAGGCCGACTGCGTCGAGGACGCAACGCGGCTGACGGTTGTGGAATCCGACTTCTATGGCACGGGAATCGTCCCCACCAAGGGCAACTTCCTCCTGGAAAACCACTGGACGGTGGAGACTGCCCGTGTGGACCACGCCCCAACGGCGCAGATCGCGGCGTCGCGTTGATTGAAACGATCTTATCCCGGATGTCTCCCGACCAAATCCAACACGCACTGGACGAACTCTCGGCCATCGCCGGATTCTTCCTGGACGTCGCCGAGGAATGTATCGCGGCCGACGATCAGGAAGGCGCGATGAAGGCCGCGCACGTCGCCGCGTGGGTGCTCAGGACACAGAATCGCGAGCTGTCCTGGGCGCGGGTTGAGTCCGTGTTCCAAACCATTGCCCGGACGCTGCCGCAGGCCGAATGGAAGCGGCGTGAAAAAACATCAATCACGGATCGAAAGCCAACCTGGCTTCACGTCATCACCGAAGCGCTGCCGCATGGCGGGCACACAGTCATTGCCTCTCGCTGGATGCACGACGACCCGGACGGAACCCACAGCGTGGCTCTGCTGGCCCAGAAACGGCCCGTGCCGCCGGAACTGCTGACGGCGGTGACTGAAAGCGGAGGCCAGGTCCACCAAGCGGACGCGAACGCGAGTTTTTTGGGCCGGGCGGACTGGCTTCGGAAACTGGCGTTTGAAACGGCCGACTACGTGGTTCTGCATATTGACATGGACGATGTCATCGCACCTGTCGCATTCGGATGCGCGGGCGGACCGCCAGTGTTGTTTCTCAATCACGCGGCGCATGTCTTCTGGACGGGCGCGTCGGTGGTGGACCTGGCAGTAAATTGCCGGGGATCGGAATTGGAAACTTATTGGACCGCGCATTATCGCGGCATCCCGCGTTGCGCAACCGTTCCCATCCCGTTGGTCGAACCGCCGCCGGTGGATGCCGACGCGGCGCAAGCCGGACGGATTCGCGCCAGGCAAATGGCGGGTGTTGCGGAGAATGAAATTTTGGTTCTGACATCCGGCGATTCCTACAAATACTCGCCGGTGGACGGTTTGGATTTTGTATCCGTTTGCGAAGAGATTCTCAGGGCGT
>DAOLDN010000679.1:0-1885 GCA_035327385.1 Verrucomicrobiota bacterium
AACCCCAGCAATCCCGGCGCGCGGAATTCCTCCGGCTCGGATTTCACGGACTGCTGGACGACGCATTTGTCCGGCCCCCATTCGATGTGCGTTCCGTTGCACGCATACACGAGCAGCACCTTTCGTTCGCTGACGTGGCTGAGGTAGAAACCGTAAAACCATTCGTCGCGCAGTTCCATCAGGTCCGAAACCTCGCCGCCCTCCAGATTGATGATCTCGAAACGGCGGTCATTGAACACCATCGGCAGACTGAACAACACGTCCTGAACGGGCAGTCCGAATCGCGTCCTCAATTTGTCGAAGACCGCCAGATTGACCCGCAGGGGGTCGGCCTCTTGGAACAACGCGCTGATGACGGGATCAATTTCCGGCTTGCGCGGTGCGGCCACTGGAGGAGGCGGTTGAGGAACGGGCGGCTGTAAAACAGTTTCCACGTGCGACGGCTGTGATTTTGACGGGATTTCAATCTTGATTGGCCCGGCCTTGGCAACACCGTCGCGGACGACTGCGCCCGCTCGCGCGGCAACGGGCTTCAGGGCGAGGGTCAACATCTTGCGCACTTCGAACAGTTCATCGTCGGTCCCGTCCGGATCCAGTTTCGCGGTCCGTTCCTGCCTGGTTTCCCGGTCGAAGATGACCAATGACCTGTTGTCCAACGTGACGGAGACTTCAAGGTTGGGGCGAAACACTCCGAACTGTTGGAGTTCGGCGATGTTGTGATGAGTGATGGCCTTTGGTGGCTGCACGCTGCCGTCGTTCATCACGCACTCGAACCAGCAGAGTTTTTCGTTGGCGGCATTGCGAACCACGCGGATTTGCTGAATCTGGGGCGACTGGTGCGTCCGGGTTTCTCCACCCGACATTGCGGTGTCCACGACGGCCCCGCCCTTTCGGACCATTGGATGATTCAAAATCTGCTCCAGTTCCATGGCCGTGGTGCGCAGATAGTTCACGTCTGGAACGCCTGGAATTTTGTCCTCACCCATGTCCGCGCGGCGGCGGCGAACGAGCAGATACGGCGCGGCGATTCTCATTTGCACCCCGGGCTGCAACAGGTCGCAGCGCGCGGAGTCGGAGAGAATGTCCAGCGTTTCCTGCGTCAGATGTCCTTTGACTTCAAAGGGCACGCCCGCGTGTTTGGTCATGAAATGAATGTCGAAGCCGGTGCTGGAGACGGCGCTTTCCTTGATGTGAATGGCCATGCCTTTGTGAGCGCCGCCCGTCGGCACGTACTTGGCGTTGAGAACCGCCTCCAACTGTTTTGCTCCGTCCTCAGTACATTCAAACCGGATGCCGTCTATCTCGATCGCGCGCTGCATCGCGTCCACGTGCATGGTCGCGGGTTTGAGCATCTTTCCATTGTGAATGAGCGCCGCGATCCCCCGCAGGCCCGTCTCTTCCCGTTCTCCACCCTGGCTGCACTCAATGATCAAATGCCCGAACCGGTCCAACTTCACCCGGAAATGAACCCTGTCATCCTCCGGCTTGCTGGGTGCCGTCCATCCCGCCGTCGCCGTGGCCTGTTGCTGGTCGTGCGTGACGGAATGGGCGTGCCGTTTCTCGATTTGATGTTGAAGCTTCCTTGGCCCGTCCTCGTCGGTCAGCCTGATCCTCTCCCAGTTGATCTCCACCGAGCCGTCCACGTGAACGTGAAAATGGTTCGGTTCCTCGATCAATCCCCGGGCCGTCCATTTGTGGCGGTCAACACCCGCCCAGGAAAGCCCCGGATACAATTTCACGACTTCGTTGCCAAAGGTAAAAACAAACGACTGCGGTTTGCCGGTTTCGTCGCTTTGAATGCTGGTGACGACCCGTCCCCCCGCGCCACCGGTCAACACTCCGGCAAGTATCATCGCGGCCAGACCGCCGGCCAAAACTTCATTTG